>CALRVY020000131.1:0-8097 GCA_943371725.1 Pseudanabaena sp. UWO311
TCCTGCTATTCGCTGCAAGTCCGCGGTTTGGCAAGGGTTTGCACAGCTATTTTGTTTGGCTTCCGTTGGTCGCCACCAAAATACCGTGCGCACAACTCGCCAAACCTGTGGGCTTTTCGCTGCTATCAGGGCTATTTCACAATCGTTACCATCAAACAATCGGTTACAAGCAATACATGTAAACGTTTTCAAACTCGAATTAGACCCGAAAATTCGCTTCCAAAGTAATGCATCAACGTACTTTTTCACCAACTTTTTCTTTTCATAAAAACGAAAAAGACCGCCCCCAAAAGCGATCTTTCTCAGAAATAAAGAATAGAAAACTACTTTTTTAGTAAACGAGAGGTGAGGGTACCGTTTTCTGTTTTAACTTCCACAAAATAAATACCCGCGGCATACGAACTCGTGGAGAAAACAGTTTCGGAATTGTTCGGTTGAAAAACCGCAACCAATTGTCCGATTTGGTTATAAATTTTGATATTTTCAATGGTCTTGTCCGACTTAATTGTGACTAAATCTGTGGCCGGATTTGGGAATAATTTGAAAACTTCGTTCTCAACAGCTTCAACACTCAAATTCGTGGTACAGGCGACCGATTTCGTACGTATGGAAGTATCGGTTGCACAAAGTGAATTTTCATGTACAACATATCTGATGTTTCCAGAGTAATTTCCGGACAACCAGATTAATGGCGTAATTCCTGATGCTAAAACAGCTGTATTATTTGCATTGGAAATGGTTATGAAATCTGTTGCAATCGTAGTTGAAAAAGTGTACTGACGATTAGCCGATGCGCTCAAAACCGAAAAATCTCCCGTTATAGCAAACTCTTCAACAATCTGACTCGTATTGTTACAAGTGGGTACTACAGTTTCCTGCGGATATTGAAAATAAAATGCCTGTGAACAATTCGTTGGAATCGGCGTTGTAAAACTGCCTCCGGCTACCCATGGCGATTTCGTCGCACCACAGTTAGTTCGAACCCACCAATAAAATGTCTTATTCGGCTCTATATTATTTCCAGCATAAAAAGCCGAATTCGAGTTAACATTAAAGCTCGGTATTGTGTTAATGGTTGGAGCAACATTATTTACACGTACCAAAACGTCAAAAGTGTAGCCATTATCATTTTGAATCTGCCAGTTTAGCGTAGCATTAATCGGACCTAACTCGCTTACTTGCAAATTAAATGGCGTTGGGCACGTAGTGTCGGCTGCAGTGGTAAAACTATTTGTAGATGTCCAGTTGCTAAAGTTCGCTCCGCAATTCGCACGAATCCAATAGTAGTAGGTAGTGTTCGAAGAAAGATTGGTAATGGTTTTCGTTAATCCCGTGGAAGTTTCCTGCGGCACGGTACTGGCGGTTGGGGGTACTGAACTGGTACTGTAACAAATTTGATATCCATTACTTGGAGTCGCGCTATTACTCCAATTTAATGTCGCCGAATTAAATGTCACATTTGTCGATGCAAGTATGCTTGGCGTCTGACACGGAGTAACCGGTGCCGGGCAACTAATTGTGGTACTTCGCGAAGCTAATGATACGCCACAATTGCTGTTCGTGTGCAAATAAGAACGCACTATTCCGCCGTTAGCTCCAACAACAATTTCCATTGGGGTTGTACCTTCTGCTAAAACTTGCGTTCCGTCATTGGTTGTTAGTGTCCAATAATCAGTCCCAACAGAACTCGCTAGGATGTAAGTAGTATTTGCCGACAAGTTAAGTACCGAATAAGATCCGGTAGCTGTTACTGCTGCAATGGTTTGCGGACTTCCCGTACAGTTTGGAGTTACAGTATTAGCGGGTATTTGTCCGTTTACAGCATTGGTACAAAAAGTTGTTGCAGTTGTTGTAAAACTACTTCCCGAACTCCAAACACTAGTTAGCGAGTCGCAGATACTCTGTACCCAAAAATAATAGGTTGTTTGTGGCGAAAGCGAATTTAAATCGACAATATTGGTAAATGTACCTCCTGTTGGTACGGTATTATCCGTGGGAGGGGTAAGAGAGGTACTCACATAATACACGTAGCTCTCGAGAATGGCACTTTGAGGTGCTGTCCAGGAAATGCTAGCTGAATTTGAAGTGATGTTTAAAGCCTGAAGGCCAAAAGGCGTCGGACATGTTGGAGTAGAAGGCGTTGTAAAGGATATCGGTTGAATCCAATCCCCTAAGTACACAGTACAATTCGATCGAATCCAAGCATAATACGTTGTATTGCTCTGCAAATTCAATAGCGGATAAGTTGTAACCGAATTACTCGTACTTGCAGTAGGAGTAGCAGTTAACAGCGGTGTTTCTGCGCTGGTACTCACATAAATGTCGTAGCCTCCTAGTGGCGTAACGCTTGACGCATCCCAATCCAAAACAGCCGAAGTCGGCGTCACGGAACCTACAGTTAATCCGGAAGGTGGCGCGCAGCTGCTTATCTCGTCCTGACAGCTCACATATCGGTATCTAATCTCGCTATTATCTAGTCCGCAATTTGCGCTCGAGTGTACATAAAATCGCACGTTCGAACTGTTCGTAATAAACGAATTCCAATAAACAGTTCCCTGACCGTGTACATAAATACTGTAATCAATCCCGTTAAACTCTGCAACGGTAATATAATCTGTGGGAATACTACTTTTAAATGTGTATGTTTTATTTGGTTGTATTGTGATTTTCGCAGACAAACTTGGACCTATCGGAAAGTTTGTAATTTGCTGAAATCCAGTTCCGCAAGAAATAGAAATACTATTATCGTTCACCGTACCATCGGGAGCATTTACACATTTGTAGGGCAAAGTATTTACCGGACCACTGCTAATCCAAGGCCCAAATTGGCCATCGCAAATCGAACGAACCCAAAAATAATATGTAGTGTTTGCCTCTAATGAACCGTACGAAACTTCCGTAGAAAATGTTTCATTGGTTTCCAAGTTGCTCGTTGGTGGCGTATTGGTTTGCGAAATGTCGTATTCATATCCTAAAGAAGGCGCTGGTGTAACTGCATTCCAACGAAAGCCTAATTTATCGCTGTGACGTATATAAACTTGAACATAATCGGGTGAAACGCAGTTATTATTCGTTTCATTAACAATCACGGTGGGAGCTGAAAATTGTAAAGTACCAATGTTTATTACAGCTTCAATGTCACTTTTTGCTAATTCGCTCTCTTGAGCAATAGCAATCATGCAGGATAGCAGTGTAAAGTAAATTGTGAACAGATGAACTCTTTTCAAAAATAATTTTTTCTGCATAGATTATTGGTTGAAGATTTTGTTTAATCAAAAGTAGGTTCAATCCTTCATTCTGATTTTACCAAATACTACATTTTTTGCACAAGTCCTCAGCTACTGTAAAACCTAATGTCTAATCTGGTACATTTGCTAATAAGGGTACAATGAAATGCGCAATATTCTTAGCTTATTATATATCATTTTAACGAGTATTTCCTTTGCACAGTCGTTACATTTTGAAGCTATTTCGAATACCTTTGAACTGCCATCCAAAGAGTGTTATAATATTTTACAAGACTCACAAGGCTATATTTGGTGGAGTAGCGAGCAAGGTCTATGTAAATTTAATGGTGCAAAAATCACAGTTTTTAACCGCTTAAACGGATTCGATGATAAAGCATCATACGCACTTGCGGAAGATTCTCAAAAGCGACTCTGGATTTATGGCGCTAATCACAATATTTATTACCATCTGAACGGAAAAATTAAAAAAGCACCTTTTAGTGATATCATAAAAAGCAAAACAAGTTCATTCGAAATCCCTTATAACTTAGATATTATTCATAAGGGCAGAACCTTACTAATCAACACTAATAGAAGTACTTTTGAAGTTGATCTTAAAACATATAAAATTGTTGTCGTTCCTACGAATTCATATAAGCATCTTTTGGCTTTTCAAAATCTGGGTGATCGTATTACTTTGCGATCTTCCTTTTCTAATGCTTTGACTTCTAATGGATTGAGAGCAATTGGATTGTTTAATGCTAAAAACATACCTATAAAAACAATCCATTTAGGCAAAATGGGTCAAGAGCTAATTTACTCCCGCCCGGTTGTTGCTAAGAAAGGTAAAAGAACTTTTTTAGCAATTGACACGTACATCTTTATTATTGAGAGTAATTCAGTGTTGGATATTAAAAAGTTTCCGCAGAAAATTTTGTCCATATATATCGATCAAGACAATAATTTTATCATCGGAATGCGAAAAAAAGGGATGCTTCGTTACCGAAATAGTAACTTAAACTCAGCACCAACAAACGCGCTCCCAAATTTATCTGTGTCTGGAATTTATGTAGATAGCAATAAAAAAATCTGGTGTACTACCCTTGAAAAAGGCGTTTTTCATTGCCGCAACGCGTACCTTAAGATTATATCCGAAAATAGAGAAAGTTTGCAAACCTACGAACTTCTAAAAACGGTGGATAACCGTTTGTTCACGGCAAACGACCCTAAATCTATTGTTGAGCTAACTAACGACCAACGAAAGCTGTACAAGGTTCCTGGTCACTTCTCCGAAATGTTCCGAGATATCACTTATTTTGGAGATAAATGGTATGTAGCAAGTCACCAATATATTGCTCGTACGGATTCAAAATTTTCAAAATTAAATCTACTAAAAGGGAATTCTAAAAGTAATCAAAATGCATTGAGCTTTCATAAAGTTAACAACCAATTATACTACCTAAGTATTAGATATCTAGGTAAAATTAGCGGCGTTAAATTAGATACTGTTGTTGTGTTTCCTTTCAAAGTGAGGAGTGGATGCCACTTATCGGGTAATAAATGGCTATTGGCAACAACCGATGCTTTGTGTTTGCTCGATAGTAAGACTAAGAAATTTTCAGAAATAGCAAAAATTCCAGATCCAGTAAATTGTATTTATACCGATGCTAAAAAACGATTTTGGATTGCCACTAAAGGAAGTGGTTTGTATAAATTTCAGGACGGTAAACTGAATAAGTTTAAACGAAGTGGAATTGAAGATGCAATTTATATTTCAGATATAAAGCAGCATCCCGATGGCAAATTGTGGCTTTCCACAAATACAGGGATTTACAGATTTGATCCTGATAGCCACGAATCTTCCATCGAAAAAATTGCAAAGGATCAAGGTTTTATTAGCAATGAAATTTATAATACGGCATACATTAATGGCACGTATTATGCCGCTACTGCTGATGGTCTTTGTAGTTTCACCACACAAATTTTTAAAACCAATAGCGCCAAACCTTTATTGTATTTCTCCGAAGCTTTTATTGAAGGCAAAAAAGTGAATCTAAAGTCATTACAGAAAGAAATTCCGTACGGTACAAGCAATTTGCTTTTTAAGTTTGATGTTGTCGATTATCAAAATCGCAGTCGGGCTTTACATTACGAACTGTCCGGTACGCAATCAAAAAGTCGAACAACTTTCGCGGATTATGTGTCTTTAGATAACTTAAAACCTGGAAAATACCAACTGAAAGTCTGGATTCCTGCTACTCGAAAAAATCGAGCTAGTGAAGTTATTACCGTTGATTTTGTAATTGAAAAACCTTTTTGGCAATACACAGAGTTCGTTGTTTTTTTTGTAATCCTTTGCCTTGTTGCGATTGGTTTAATTTTTCGATTTTTATTAAATCGTTATAAGAAGAAAGAGCGTGAGAAAACACAAATACACAAACTACTAATAGAGAGCAAGTTGGCTGCCATGCAAGCACAAATGAATCCTCACTTCATCTTTAATGCTATTAATGGTATCCAAAATTATGTGCTTAATAACGAATCAGAATTGGCTTACGATTATTTAACTCAGTTTAGTAGGCTAATTCGGAAAGTTTTACAAAACAGCCAGTCGCGCTTGCTTCCACTGTCGGAAGAACTGGAAACTTTGAAATTATATGTAAGTTTAGAACAATTACGATTTGAGCAAGCGTTTGAATATGAAGTGATTATTGATTCAACGATTGATATTTTTCAAACTTATTTACCGCCAATGCTTATTCAACCGTATATAGAAAATGCTATTTGGCACGGAATTATGGCTAAGCCAAAACAATTTAAGGGTCGAATTAGAGTCGAATTTCTTGCATCTAATGAACAACTCATTATAAAAATTAGCGATAATGGAATTGGGCGCAAAGCAGCGCAGCAGTTCAAAAACAACAGCAGTCACCAGTCTTTAGGAATGTCTATTTCGTCTGCGAGACTCGAAATGGTTCAGCGCTTATATCAAGTAAAAGCAATTTCTATTGAGGTTACCGATTTAGAGGAAAACGGACAAATTAGCGGTACTTTAGTAGAAATACGTTTACCAATCAATTTAACAAACGATTCCTAATGGTTAAATTACGATGTTTTATTGTTGATGATGAAAAAAGCGGTAGAGACTTACTCCAAAAGCTATTAGTTTCGGTTTCTGCCGATATCGAAATTATTGGTACTGCCGCCGATGTTGAACAAGCTTTTGATATACTGTCAATTACTAAAATTGATTTGTTGTTTTTAGATATACAAATGCCTAAAGGAGACGGGTTTTCGCTGTTGAAGAAGTTTAATGGTGAGTTGCCTTTTGAAGTAATTTTTGTGACCAGTTATCAGGAATATGCTATTCAAGCGATAAAAAGTAGTGCTTTAGATTACCTTTTAAAACCTGTTGACCGCCTTGAACTATCTGAAGCGGTGTGGAGAGCAAAAGATTTGATTCAAACGCGTGAAAATAGCAGACAGCAGTTCGAGAATCTGTTCAAAAATTTAGAAAACGAAAGCAGCGCTAAAAAAATTGCCATTCATCATAACGATACTGTGGTATTTATTCCCGAAAGTGAGATGGAGTTTATTGTGGCCGACGGGCGTTATTGCAGCATCAATACCAGCTCGGGCGCAACCTACACCATGGCTCGAAGTTTGAAAGAAATGGAAGAAATGCTATCTAAAAATTATTTCATGCGAATTAGCCACTCGCAACTGGTTAATTGTCTGTATATCAAAAGTTACAGCAAGGGCGATCCGTGCTTTTTGGAACTCAATTCCGGGAAAACGTTCGAAATTTCACGGCGACGCAAACACGAAATCTTGCAAAAATTGAAAAGTCAGTAATTGTAAACCTGAGTTCGATTTAAAAATTGAAGTTAGAAAAGAGATAAATGGTTGAATACAAGGCCGATTTTTTTTGGGATACTGTAGTATCGCAAAAAAACCTAACGAAGTAGGCAGCCGTTTATCTTTTTAGCATAGAAACTGTTCATTTCTCTTAATCCTGATTTCATAATTTGTTCATTTAAAGCGTTCTAACAAAGATTTTTAATCGAACTAAGGTTGAAAATTTTTATGAAGCTATTCCTGCTATTCGCTGCAAGTCCGCGGTTTGGCAAGGGTTTGCACAGCTATTTTGTTTGGCTTCCGTTGGTCGCCACCAAAATACCGTGCGCACAACTCGCCAAACCTGTGGGCTTTTCGCTGCTATCAGGGCTATGCCCGACCTAAAGCCACAATCGTGCAAGGGAGATTAAAGGTTTAAAAAAATCGACAAGCAGACATTTTTCTTTTGAGAATATCAGAAAACGGCAATTTTGGATTATTTTCGAAAAAAAGTGAACGTGACGTAAAATTTTATATTTTCGTTTCTGCTGCTCGTAACGCGTGATTCGGACGGAAAATCTTTAAAAAAGGTAAAGCAACGCTCCGGGGCCTCCAGCCCGCCTCCGGTTTAAAAATACAAAATCGATTTTTGGCAGACGAATTTTTAGCGTGTATAAACGTTTATAAACGTTTAGGTTGGTTATGAACATTTTAATTGGCATGAATTACTGGATTTGAAGAGTAGTTCGTAGATAAAACAGGGAATTAGCATCCATCCCAGCCAACAAGCCAGAACCAAATTTGATATTCAAGATGGCCAAAACGTCTAGATTGACCGACGAAGCAAAAAAAAGTGATTGGAGTCAAAAATTTTATAAATCGAAAATTCTGAATAATGAAGCGGTTTTTGCGGTTAAAATCGTAAAAAAGGGTACAGTAACGCTCCGGGGCCTCCAGCCCGCCTCCGGTTCAAAAATACAAAATCGATTTTTGGCTGACGAATTTTTAGCGTGTTTAAACGTTTATAAACGTT
>CALRVY020000132.1:0-8085 GCA_943371725.1 Pseudanabaena sp. UWO311
GAAACCGTGCGCGAACTTGGTTTAGCCGGACAAAACGAAAAAGCTGGAACGCCAACCATGGGTGGTTTGATCATCATTATCGCTACTTTAATTCCCGTTCTTCTTCTGGCGAAACTCGACAATATTTACATCATCCTACTAATAGTTACCACATTATGGATGGGCACAATCGGGTTTATCGACGATTACATTAAGATTTTCAAAAAAGACAAACAAGGTCTAAAAGGTATTTTCAAAGTAATTGGGCAAGTTGGTTTAGGTTTAATCGTAGGAACTGTTTTGTACTTGCACCCGGGAGTTACGGTTCGTAAAGACCAAAAAGCTACGTACAGTTTTGCGTCAGAATCGACACAGATTTTACCAAAGCCCATTGAAGAAAAATCAACTGCTACCACAATTCCGTTCTTTAAAAACAACGAATTAGATTATGCTGAGGTGTTATCATTTATGGGAGATGGCTACGAAAGCTACGCTTGGTTGATTTTCATTCCCGTAGTTATTTTCATCATCACCGCAGTATCAAACGGCGCCAATTTAACCGACGGAATCGATGGCTTAGCGGCAGGAACTAGCGCCATTTCCGTAATTGCTTTAGGGATATTTACGTTCGTATCGGGTAACATCATTTTTTCGAGTTATCTGAACATCATGTACATTCCCAATTCCGGGGAAATGACGGTTTACATTGCTGCATTTGTCGGCGCACTTGTAGGCTTTTTGTGGTATAACTCCTACCCTGCCTCGGTTTTCATGGGCGATACCGGAAGTTTAACCATAGGTGGTATCATAGCCGTTTTAGCGATTTCCGTTCGAAAAGAACTTTTGATTCCACTTTTATGCGGGATTTTCTTAGTGGAAAATTTATCAGTTGTACTTCAAGTGAGTTACTTCAAATACACAAAAAAGAAATTTGGTGAAGGAAGACGCATCTTTTTGATGTCGCCATTACATCACCATTATCAGAAAAAAGGCTATCACGAAAGTAAAATTGTAACCCGATTTTGGATCGTTGGGATTTTACTCGCCATTTTATCGATTGTTACGTTAAAGCTGAGATAATGAAAAAACTAGTAATTCTTGGCGGCGGCGAAAGCGGTGTTGGAACTGCTATTTTAGGAAAGAAACAAGGTTTTGATGTTTTTCTTTCCGATGGCGGCGCTGTGAAGTCGCAGTACCAAGAAGTTTTGAATACACACGGCATTCGCTGGGAACAGCAGCAACATACAGAAGCCGAAATTCTGGATGCAGACGTAGTTATGAAGAGTCCCGGCATTCCAGATAAAGCTCCGATTGTTCAAAAAATCCGCGAAAGCAAAAAACGCGTAGTTTCTGAAATTGAATTCGCCATTCCATACACAAATGCTACAATAATTGGGATCACAGGTTCAAACGGAAAAACTACAACGACACTTTTAACCTATCACTTACTTAAAACTGGAGGCTTAAACGTGGGGTTGGGTGGAAACATCGGAAAAAGCTTCGCCTGGCAAGTAGCTGAACAAGATTACGATTGTTATGTTTTGGAAATCAGCAGCTTTCAGCTTGACGACAGTTACACATTGAAGCCACATATTGCTATAATCACCAATCTTTCGCCAGATCACTTAGATCGATATAACTATCAATACGAATCTTACATCGCATCCAAATTCAGAATAACGATGAATCAGACCGAAAACGACTATTTGATTTACGATGCAGACGACGAAACACTAACAAAGTTTCTTTCAAAAATAGATACAAAAGCAACTAAAATACCCTTTTCTATAACCAAACCATTACCTATTGGAGGTACTTTAAACGAGAATACTATGAAACTTAAACTCAACGACGACAATTTTTCTATAGACACCGCGCACCTTGCCCTCGAAGGCAAACACAATCTAAAAAATGCCATGGCAGCTACTTCGGTGGCTATGCTAATGAAGATAAGAAAAGAAACGATTCGCGAGAGTTTAACGAATTTTCAAGGTGTAGAACATCGATTAGAAAAAGTTCTCAAAATTCAAAACGTGCAATACATCAATGATAGTAAAGCTACTAATGTAAACGCTACTTTCTTTGCTTTAGACAGCATGACGACTCCAACCGTATGGATTGTTGGTGGTGTTGATAAAGGAAACGATTATACCGAGTTGATGGCTTTGGTTCGTGAAAAAGTAAAAGCAATTATATGTTTAGGAGTCGATAATCGGAAAATTATCGATGCCTTTGGAAATGTGGTCGATGTTATGGTAGAAGTGGGCTCCATGCAAGATGCTGTAAAAACTGCTCAAAAAATTGCTGAAAAGGGAGATACGGTGTTGCTTTCGCCAGCTTGCGCCAGTTTTGACTTATTTGAAAACTACGAAGATCGCGGCAACCAATTTAAACTAGCTGTTCAAAACCTATAAAGTCATGTTTAAGTTTATACAGAGTTTAAAAGGAGATAAAGGCATCTGGTCGTTCGTGGCCTTACTTGCCCTATTTTCGTTTATGCCTGTATTTAGCGCCAGTAGTAATTTGGCTTATATGAACCACGGAACAGGAAACACGTTAAGTTATCTCGTAAAACATGCCGTACACATTGGATTTGGATTTTGGATTCTTTACCAAGTCCAAAAAATTCAAGTCAATCGGTTTAAAGCGATAGCAATTTTGCTGCTTCCCTTCAGTTGGTTACTAATTGCGGCAACGTATTTTATTGGTGTCGAACAAGGCTCGGCTACACGTTGGCTTCGGATACCCGGAACTTCCATAACCTTCCAGCCATCAACCGCTGCATTTGTAATGTTAATGATGTTTGTAGCTTTTTACCTTTCGCGAAAGCGAGAAGAACCGCTCACATTCAAAAGTACATTAATCAATTTATGGTTGCCGGTAGGAATAACACTAATGCTGATTCTTCCGAACAACTTTTCCACTGCTGCCTTAATTTTTGCAATGGTTTTAATGCTCGCATTCACCGCAAATTATCCGGTAAAATATTTATTAGGAGTAATCGGAATTGGTGTTACTGCTTTTGCTTTATTTATTGCTGTTGGAAAGTTCGTTAATAAAACGCAACCCGAAGTAAAAACCGGATTGTTTCATCGCGTTGCTACATGGGAAAAGCGACTCGAATCGTTCGTTAATGAAGATGAAAAAACCGATGCTCAAAACGACGACTATCAAATAGAAAAAGCAAAAACTGCGATTGCTACCGGTGGTTTGTACGGTCTTGGTCCGGGAAAAAGTGTTCAAAAGAATTTTCTACCACAATCATCCTCCGATTTTATTTTCGCTATTATCGTCGAAGAATATGGCTTATTGGGCGGACTCACCGTGTTATCACTCTACATGCTGCTTTTTCTCAGATTTATCATTACAGCGCATAAAGCCAAATCGCAATACGGGAAATTACTCATTGTTGGACTCGGATTTCCAATCATTTTTCAAGCACTCATAAATATGGGAGTTGCTGTACAGTTATTACCTGTTACCGGACAAACCTTGCCGTTAGTTTCCAGTGGCGGAAGTTCGATTTGGATGACATTCTTTGCCATTGGAGTGATATTGAGCGCTACCAAAAAAGAAGAAGAGTTTGCGGAAGAACAAGCCGAACGCGAAGCGCGTGAAGCAGCCTTACAAAAACTAATCGATAAACAAATGGAAGAAGAACGCCAGCTTGCCGAAGCAGAAGCTCAAACTGGTGTTATTTCCGAAAATAAAGCCGTTCAAACATGAGACAAGAACAAAGCAAAAAACTTAAAGTGATTGTTAGCGGCGGCGGTACAGGCGGACATATTTTTCCTGCTATTGCTATTGCAGATGAAATACGTCGCCGAAATCCAAATGCAGAAATTCTATTTGTGGGAGCACGCGATAAAATGGAAATGCAAAAAGTTCCACAAGCAGGCTATCCCATCAAAGGCTTATGGATTGCCGGAATTCAGCGAAAACTCACAGTCGATAATCTGCTCTTTCCAGTTAAGTTGATCAAATCGCTATTCGACAGCTATCGTATTGTTAAATCGTTCAAGCCCGATGTTTGTATTGGAACAGGCGGTTTTGCAAGCGGACCCTTATTGCGAGCCGCAGCGTTTGCCGGAATTCCAACTGTTTTACAAGAGCAAAATTCGTTTCCGGGAATCACTAACAAATGGTTGGCAAAGTATGCAGCCGTAATTTGCGTAGCGTACGATAAATTAGAACGTTTCTTTCCAAAAGAAAAAATAAAACTTACCGGAAATCCAGTGCGTAAATCGCTTATTGCAGCTTCCGAAAAACCAATTCAGAAAATCTTCGACAATAACAAACCTACTTTACTGGTTTTAGGCGGAAGTTTAGGAGCTTTTGCTGTCAATAAATTAATCGAAAAACAGCTACCTCTCTTCAAAAGTCTCGATATTAACGTGTATTGGCAATGTGGTAAAAATTACGAAGCTTCGTATACGAAATACAACTCCGACCGAACCAAAGTATCGGCTTTCATCGAATCTATGGAAACAGCTTATGCTAATGCTGACATCATTATTTCGAGAGCAGGAGCGTCATCGGTATCCGAACTTTGTTTAGTAGGAAAACCTGTGATTTTTATTCCAAGTCCCAACGTAGCTGAAGATCATCAAACTAAAAATGCACAATCATTAGTAGAGAAAAATGCGGCACTTATGCTCCGCGAAAGCGAACTTCAAACCACATTTGAAAGTACGTTTACAAATTTACTTCGCGATTCAGATTTACAAAAACAGCTCTCGCAAAACATTAGGCAGTTAGCAAAGCCTAAAGCTACTCAAGATATAGTCAATTTAATTTTTGAAATCCTACAAAAGAAATGAAGTTGGAACACATAAAATACATTTATTTCCTTGGGATTGGCGGCATCGGAATGTCGGCTTTGGCTAAGTATTTTCATCGTTTAGGAAAACACGTTTCAGGTTATGATAAAACACCTTCGACTATAACCGCGAGCTTGCAAGAGCTGGGAATTACGATTTGCTTTTCAGAAGATTTAACAGCCATTCAACACTTAAATTCAGAAGAAACTTTGGTTGTTTTAACGCCGGCCGTTCCAAAAGATCATGCGCAATGGAAGTATTTCCTAACGCATCATTTTAAGATCATGAAACGTGCTGAGGTTTTGGGTTTAATTACCCAAGATACGTTTTGCTTTGCTGTTGCAGGAACGCACGGCAAAACAACAACTTCGGCAATTTTAGGACATATTTTGTACACAGCACAAACCGATGTTACTGCTTTTGTTGGAGGCATTGTAGAGCAATACGGAAGTAATTTAATTGGTACAGGTAAAACTGTCACTGTTGTAGAAGCCGACGAATTTGATCGTTCCTTCTTAAAACTTTCGCCCGATTTAGTATGCATCACTTCTGTAGATGCCGATCATCTTGACATTTACGGAACCGCTGAAAACATAGCCGAAGGATTTAATCAGTTTGCAGAAAAAGTAACTGCCAACAACCGTTTTGTTGCCAAAGGAATTCCCATCGCGGGACATACCGTTTCGAGCACAGAAAATGCCGACGTTTCCGCAAAAAACATCCGCATTGAAAACGGAAATTACATCTTTGATGTACAGTATTTTAATGAAGAAATTCACGATTTGGAATTCGGACTTCCAGGACGACACAATCTCAGTAACGCGCTCACAGCAATGGCAATGGCAAAAGCCTACGGAATTGAAAACGCAGCAATTAAAGAAGCACTGAAAAGCTTCCGCGGAATTGAACGCCGATTTTCGCAAGTGTATAAATCCAACGAACGCGTTTATATCGACGATTATGCGCATCATCCAACCGAAATTGCAGCAGTGCATCAGGCTTTGCGCGAATTGTATCCGAACGACCGTATTCTAGCGCTATTCCAACCTCATTTGTTTAGCAGAACGCAAGATTTTGGAGCGGATTTTGCTACTGCACTCAGTGCGTTCGACGAAGTGGCGTTATTGGAAATATATCCTGCTCGAGAACTGCCGATTCCTGGAATTAACAGTGCATGGTTGCTTTCGCAGATGCAACACGAGCATGCGATATTGATTGATAAAGGGGAAGTTTTAAAAACCATTCAAAAATCAAAAGCACGAATCGTTTTAACAATCGGTGCCGGAGATATTGGTGTTTTAGTGAACGATATTAAAAATATGTTACATGGAAGCGAGTAAAAAACGAAATCTGTGGTATAACATTCGGCTAATAGCAATGCTTTTAGTATTGATTGCGCTGTACGGTTTCTCGGTAAACCGCAATAAAAGCCGACAAATTGCAAAAACATTGGTTTTTTTCGAACCTACCAAAGATCAGTTTATTAGCAAAACGTCGGTTAATAAATTGTTAATAGAAAATAGTAAAGAGGCAGAAAGCCACCCAAAAGAAAATTTAGATTTGAATCAATTGGAGCACACGCTTAACGCGAATCCAATGATCAAAAAATCAGAAGTTTCGCTGGGAATCGACGGCGTTTTACGAGCCAAAGTTGAGCAACGCGCACCCGTGGCACGTTGGGTAAACGATGGTCTGGTTTTTTATATTGACGATGTTGGAACGAAAATGCCGTTGTCTGAATTGAATTCGGCGCGAGTTCCGCTTGTTACAGGAGCAATTACCAAAGAAAACACAAAAGAAATCTGTGAGGTCTTGAAGTACATAAACGACGATTCTTTTTTAAAGAAAGACATCATCGGAGTAAAAATTGCTCAAAACGGTTCTTTACTGATGTTAAACCGGAGTTATGATTTTCAAATCGACTTTGGTGAGCCCAAGCATATTCATAGAAAGTTTAGTAATTACAAAGCCTTCTATTTTAAAGCTGAAGCCGATAAAAGTTTGGAAAAGTACAAGATCGTCAATTTGCGATTTACAAAACAAGTAGTGTGCACAAAATAAAAAGTTATGGATAACGAAAAAATAGCGGTTGGTTTAGATATCGGTACAACCAAGATTGTAGCCATGATTGGCAAGCGCAACATCTACGGCAAGCTCGAGATTCTCGGTGTTGGGAAATCGAAAAGCCTTGGCGTTGCTCGAGGTGTAGTAAATAACATTACACAAACCATTCAATCTATTCAACAAGCTGTTGCCGAAGCCGAAAGCGTATCAGGCTACAAGATTAAAGATGTGGTTGTCGGAATTGCAGGTCAGCACATTCGTTCTTTACAACACAGCGATTACATCAGTCGGCCAAATCCAGAGGAGGTAATTGGCGATCAAGATATCGAACAACTGATAGCACAAGTTCACAAACTGGCTATGTTACCAGGCGAAGAGATTATTCATGTGTTGCCACAAGACTTTAAAATTGATGGCGAAGCAAATATTACCGAGCCAGTTGGTATGTCGGGCGGTCGCGTAGAATCTAACTTCCACGTGGTTGTAGGGCAAGCCGCCAGTATCAGAAATGTAGGACGTTGCATCCAAAGCAGCGGCATTCAATTGTCTGGTTTAACATTAGAGCCGCTAGCCTCTGCCGACGCTGTTTTGAGTCAAGAAGAGAAAGAAGCTGGTGTTGCCTTGATTGATATTGGAGGAGGAACTACCGATTTGGCTATTTTCAAAGACGGTATCATTCGGCATACCGCAGTTATTCCTTTCGGAGGAAATGTAATTACAGACGACATAAAAGAAGGTTGTTCGATCATCGAAAAGCAAGCTGAACTCTTGAAAGTGAAGTTTGGTTCGGCTTGGCCAGGCGAAAATAAAGACAACGAAATTGTATCCATTCCGGGATTAAGAAACCGCGAGCCGAAAGAAATTTCACTGAAAAACTTGTCGAAAATTATAAATGCGCGCGTAGTGGAAATTATCGAGCAAGTATTCGCTGAAATTAAGGCATACGGACACGAGAGTCCGCGTAAAAAACTCATCGCTGGTATTGTATTAACGGGTGGTGGCGCTCAATTAAAGCACATCAAACAACTGGTAGAATACATAACGGGAATGGATACCCGAATTGGTTATCCGAACGAGCATTTAGCAGGCGATTCTGACGAAGAAATATCTTCGCCACTCTACGCAACGGCTGTTGGTTTGGTAATGAATTCGATTCGCAATCAAACCCAGTCGGCAGTGAAATTCGCGCCGGAAGTAATTTCGGTTCAAAAGCCAGAGCCCG
>CALRVY020000133.1:0-8068 GCA_943371725.1 Pseudanabaena sp. UWO311
CCCAGCCGCCGCCCCAACCCGGACCCCAGCCTGGACCCCAGCCTGGACCCCCCCCGCCCCAGCCCCAGCCAGGACCCCAGCCCCAACCGGCATGCCACCCAAGACCCCAGCCCCAGCCGCCGCCCCAGCCCCAGCCAGGACCCCAACCGCCCCAGCCAGCGTTCCAACCAAGGCCCCAACCCCAGCCGCCGCCCCAGCCAAGACCCATGCCCCAATTATCCCAACCGTTGTTGTAGATATTCACAACCGTGGTGTCGGAGCTTTCACCCCAACCTGGATTTGCAGCTGCACGTTGCTGAACTGCTTCTGTTGAATCTTGATTCATTTCTGCAAGTAGCGTTTCCACTTCCTCGCGACGACTACCGAAGTAACTCCTGTACGGATTTTCCTGTCCTTTGTTCGACGCAGGCGTAGCACTCTCTGCATATTCTTTTTCATAGTACGAAGTGCTTTGGTAACTACCACAACTGTTTAGGGTTGCTATTGCTGAAAAAGCGAGCAACATTTGGAAATAATTTGAGCGAAGGACGTAAAGCGTTTTCATATCCGTTGGATTTATTGTCTGACTATACAAATTTACTTAGTTTTGCCCGACCTTTTAGTTAAAGAAAATTAAACAATTTTTGTGCCAAAAAATAGGCTATGAGCAAGAACCTTACAAGCAGAACGGACGATTATTCGAAATGGTATAATGAACTAGTAGTTAAAGCCGATTTAGCTGAGAACTCAGGTGTTCGCGGTTGTATGGTTATCAAGCCGTATGGGTATGCTATTTGGGAAAAAATGCAACAAGAATTGGATCGGTTGTTTAAAGAAACCGGACATTCAAACGCCTATTTTCCTCTATTTGTGCCTAAAAGTATGTTCGAGGCGGAAGAAACTAATGCGGAAGGTTTCGCCAAAGAGTGTGCTATTGTAACTCACTATCGTCTAAAAAACGATCCCGACAACAAAGGGAAGCTAATCGTCGACCCAAATGCAAAACTGGAAGAAGAGCTAATTGTTCGACCAACCAGTGAAGCAATTATTTGGTCGACTTATAAAAATTGGATTCAATCGTACCGTGATTTACCATTACTAATTAATCAATGGGCAAACGTTGTTCGTTGGGAAATGCGTACGCGTTTATTTTTGCGTACCGCCGAATTTTTGTGGCAAGAAGGGCATACAGCGCATGCCACTCGTGAAGAAGCTATTGAAGAATCAGAGAAAATGATGCATGTTTACGCCGACTTTGCTGAGCGCTTCATGGCAATTCCTGTAATTAAAGGATTGAAATCGCCTAGTGAGCGATTTGCTGGTGCCGAAGAAACCTATTGTATCGAAGCATTAATGCAAGACGGTAAAGCATTGCAAGCGGGAACATCACATTTTTTGGGTCAGAATTTCGCAAAGGCTTTTGATGTGAAATTTGCTGGAGCCGATGGAAAGCTAGATTACGTATGGGGAACATCTTGGGGTGTCAGTACTCGTTTAATGGGAGCGTTGGTTATGACGCATTCCGACGATAATGGACTAGTATTACCGCCTAATTTAGCGCCAATTCAAGTGGTAATTGTACCTATATATAAGTCGGATGAAGAATACGAAGCGGTTTCTGCGAAAGCAAACGAAATTGCCGATCAATTAAAAAAGATAGCAATTCGTGTGAAGTTTGATAATCGAACCACGCACAAACCTGGTTTTAAATTTAATGAATACGAATTAAAAGGCGTTCCGCTGCGTATTGCTATTGGTCCGAAAGATCTCGAAAACGGTACTGTGGAATTAGCGCGTCGCGATACTTTATCGAAAGAATCAATAGTGGTTTCCGGTATTGCAGATAAAGTAAACGATTTGCTTAATGTTATTCAAACCTCACTTTTTGAAAAAGCCGAATCGTTTAGAAATGCGCATATTACTGATGTCGACACGTACGCGGAATTCAAAGAGCAGCTAGAAACGAAAAGCGGATTCTTTGCAGCACATTGGGATGGTACGGCAGAAACAGAAGAGCGAATTAAAGAAGAAACGAAAGCAACGATTCGTTGTATTCCTTTAGATCGTAAGTTAGAAGCTGGGATTTGTATGTACAGCGGAAAACCTTCAATAGGTCGTGTGCTCTTTGCAAAAGCCTACTAATTTAATTGTTGATTCGTTCTTTTAGTTTAAAGTTCTTCGATATTTTTGAGCGTTGAATAGCGGATTATATTTCTTGAAGAATTTTGAGCATGACTTTGAAAATCGTAAGTCTAACAAAATCAAATATTTAGATTATTTTTTTGTTTTTCTAAAAATTCTTCGGCTGTTAATCGAAAAAAATAATACGCTACTATTGCGCGAATAAAAATTAGTTGTATTTTTGCAACCGCAATTAGCAAAATGGCCCGTTCGTCTATCGGTTAGGACGCCAGGTTTTCATCCTGGTAAGGGGGGTTCGATTCCCCCACGGGCTACCAAAGTTAAATAAACAATGGTCCGTTCGTCTAGGGGTTAGGACGCCAGGTTTTCATCCTGGTAACAGGGGTTCGATTCCCCTACGGACTACAAAATTAAGAATCAAAGAAGAAAGCAAAATGGCAAATCATAAATCAGCCTTAAAGAGAATTAGAAGCAACGAAAAAAGACGAGTGCTTAACAGATATCAACACAAAACTACTCGTAATGCTATTAAAGCGTTGCGTTTAACTACTGTGAAAAGTGAGGCTGCTGCTAAATTATCAGCGGTGATTTCGATGATTGATAAGTTAGCTAAGAAAAATGTTATTCACGATAACAAAGCTTCAAACTTGAAAAGCAAATTAACAAAGCACGTAGCTAAATTAGCTTAAGTAAGTCTTGGTACAGATAAATTGAAAGATCGCTGAAAAGCGGTCTTTTTTTATTGAATTAACTTTAAAATGGCTTCCTTCGACATCGGTTTTGGTAAGAAGCTAATTATTTGCGGATAGGTTTTTGCTTTAATCTGATCTTCTGGATCAATACTAGAGCTTAATAATACGAGTTTTAAAGCTACTAGATGTTCTGTTGCAGCAATTTTCTCTACAATTTCCCAGCCGTCGCACATAGGCATATTCAAGTCTAGAAATACAAACATTGTTTTTTCATTGTCCCAGCCTAGTAAAGTTTCTTTCAAAAAATCTAAGGCCTCTTCTCCATCAGTAAATGTTTTTACTGAAGTAATTTGTGGAATTTTCTTTAAAACCAGCGATGCTACAACGAGTGCAATCGGATCGTCATCTACTACTGTAATGTGCGTTTCCATTAATTCTGCTTTTGAAAATCGATAATAAATGTAGTTCCTTTTCCAACGGTCGATATTACTTCAATACGGCCACCCATACTTTCAATTTGCGATTTAACTAAGTACAATCCCAACCCTTTGCTATCGGGTAAGTTGTGGAATCGTTGGTATAATCCAAAGATCTTACCGCCGTGCTTTTCCAAATCGATTCCCAGACCATTATCAGAAAATGTAAAGCGGTCAAAAGCACCTTCTTCATGTAAAGTAGTTTTTATAATTAAGGAACGCTTTCTGTCGCGATATTTAATAGAATTTGTAAAAAGATTCTGGATAATACTTTCGAAATACGGCCTATTAACATATAACATTACGTTTGGGTCGTAGTCGACTTCTAAAGTCAAGTCTAAATTTATCAATAGATTTGATAATTGTTGCTGCACGCGATTTAGCGAATCATTAGGATCAACATGTTGCTTTTCAATTGAAGGATTGTCGCGAATGATGACTACTTTTCCTAAATCGTTAACGGTTTCCTGTAATAAATGTGTTGATTTTGAAAAGCCATCGATAATGAGTTTTGTGGTTTCATTTTCAATACTTTCTTCGGAAATTAATTGAAGTAATCCAATTAGATTTGAGATCGGAGCCCTTAAGTTATGAGAGGTGATATAAGAGAATTGACGTAAATCTTTGTTGTTTTGCGACAGTTCTCGGATCAATTGTTCGCGTTCTTTTTCTTGTTCTTTCTGTTTACTGACGTCGCGTTGAATTGAAATCCAATGCGTATGTTCGCCTTCATTATCAAAAACAGGAACAAACGAAAAGCGAACCCAAAAGTTAGATCCGTTTTTTCGGATGCTTTTTAATTCCGTTTCCGCTGTCTTCTTCCCGGCAATGGCAGTAATTAATTCGTTGAGTAGAACTTTATTTTCCGGTAAGTCGTAAAGTTGAAACGGGCTCATTTCCAGCAATTCTTCTTGGTCGAAGCCTGTCATATCTGCAAAAGCTTTATTAACAAAAACAATTTGAGGAATGGGATGTATTAAATTATCGGCATTTGTTATTAAAACAGAATCCAGTGTATTGGTTATCACCGTTTCTAATAGCTTGAGTCGGCGTTCTTCTTTCTTTAGTCGCGTAACATCCTGCATTGCTCCAATCATCCGTACAGGCCGACCGTCGGGACCAAAAACCAGAAATCCGCGATCCAAAACGTATTTGTAAGTGCCGTCTTGACATTGAAATCGGTATTCTGCTTGCCAATTCTGACTTTTTTGCGCTAGAAAAGCATAGAGATCAACTGAAATCCGCATGCTGTCTTGCGGATGAATTTTACTAAACCACCACGAGGAGTCGTTTGCTGTTTCCGAAACATTGTATCCGAAAATTTCCTGAATTCCTTTACTCCATTCAAATTTATCGCCAGGTATATTCCAATCCCAAATGGTATCACTGGTTGCTTTCGCTACAATGTCGTAACGCTCATTTGCTTGTTTAATTGCTTTTGTACGCTCTTCTAAACTCTTAAGTGTACTGAAATTCTGCACATCATTCTTGATAATAAAATAGCGCAAAATGGCTCCGGTTGCTACAATAAAGATTACATCTCGGACAATATGAAGATACAGATGATCAAAGTATTGATGTGAAAGATAAACATCCATCAAAAACACAGAAACTACCGCTACAAAGGATGCAACTAAAACAAATACCACAGATATTTTATCAGCATTGCTTTTCATTACTCAAATATATCGAAATGCAGCACATCTTCATAGAATTATTCTCATTAATTTAAAACATTCTTTACATTTTTCGTTGTAAATCTCGCTTTTCAAACTAAGTTTTAGACAATTATATTTATCGCCAAATAAAGTGTACCTTTGCGCCGTCAAAATACGACCACATGAGCGCTATCAGAAACATCGCAATTATTGCACACGTCGACCACGGTAAAACCACTCTAGTCGACAAAATTATGTACCATTGTCAACTGTTCCGTGAAAACGAAAACACCGGAGATTTAATCCTCGACAACAACGACTTGGAGCGCGAGCGCGGTATTACCATCACCTCTAAAAACGTTTCGGTAAATTATAAAGGAACTAAAATCAACATTATCGATACACCTGGTCACGCTGATTTCGGTGGGGAAGTTGAACGTGTACTAAATATGGCCGATGGCGTTTGTTTGCTCGTAGATGCATTCGAAGGTCCAATGCCGCAAACGCGATTCGTACTTCAAAAAGCAATTGATTTAGGATTGAAGCCGTGCGTGGTAATAAACAAAGTAGATAAAGAAAACTGTACACCTGAAGAAGTACACGAAAAAGTATTTGATTTGATGTTCGAACTCGGAGCAACCGAAGAACAACTTGATTTCCCAACTGTTTACGGCTCGGCTAAAAACAACTGGATGTCGACTGATTGGCAAAATCAAACACAAAATATTGAGCCTTTACTCGATATGGTCATTGCGCATGTACCAGCGCCAAAAGTGAGTGAAGGAACGCCACAAATGCTAATTACTTCGCTCGATTTCTCGTCATTTACAGGGCGCATCGCAATCGGACGTTTAGAGCGCGGAACTTTGAAAGAAGGAATGCCAATTTCGTTGGTAAAACGCGATGGCAGTGTTTTGAAATCGCGTATCAAAGAGCTTCACACCTTCGAAGGTCTTGGTCGAAAGAAAGTTACTGAAGTTAGTGCTGGCGATATTTGTGCGGTGGTAGGAATCGAAGGTTTTGAAATTGGCGATACTGTTGCCGATTTTGAAAATCCGGAAGCTTTGGAAACCATCGCAATCGATGAGCCTACGATGAGTATGTTATTTACAATCAATGACTCGCCGTTTTTTGGCAAGGAGGGTAAATTTGTTACTTCACGCCACATTAAAGAACGTTTAAGCAAAGAATTGGAGAAGAACTTAGCACTTCGCGTTAACGAAACCGATTCAGCAGATAAATTTATGGTTTTCGGGCGCGGCGTTTTGCACTTGTCGGTTTTAATTGAAACGATGCGTCGCGAAGGTTATGAATTACAAATTGGTCAGCCACAAGTTATTATCAAAGAAATTGATGGTGTGAAGTGCGAGCCAATTGAAGAATTGACAATCGACTTACCGGAACACGTTTCGGGTCGCGCTGTAGAATTTGTGACAATCCGCAAAGGTGAAATGTTGAGCATGGAAGGCCGTGGCGACCGAATGATTATCAAGTTTAACATTCCGTCTCGTGGAATCATCGGTTTGCGTAACCAACTGCTTACGGCAACGGCGGGCGAAGCCATTATGGCGCACCGTTTTGTGAGTTATGAGCCGTATCGCGGCGAAATTGCTGGTCGTATCAACGGTTCGTTGATTTCTATGGAAAACGGTAAAGCTATTCCGTATTCGATCAACAAATTGCAAGATCGAGGCAAATTCTTTGTAGATCCAAATGAAGATGTTTACGAAGGACAAGTTATCGGCGAAAACTCTCGTGGAGATGATATGGTTGTTAATATCACTAAAACCAAGCAGCTCACCAATTTCCGTTCTGCGGGTGCCGATGACAAAACACGCATTACACCAGCCATAAAATTTTCGTTAGAGGAAGCACTAGAATACATTCAAAAAGACGAGTACGTTGAAGTAACGCCAAAGTCGATTCGTTTGCGAAAGATTTATCTAAACGAAAATGATCGGAAACGATATAAAATCTAAATCAATCAAGCTGTTTCTTCGGAAGCAGTTTTTTTTTTGGGTGCCGGCGGCGCATTTGTAGCGCTTCGCAAACGTTTCACTGAGCCGCCGTCGCGCTATCCGCTTTATCTTTTTGGCAAATAGTTAGTGGAAATTCCGTATCGCCAAAAAGGATATCGCTTCTATCGCTCACCCGAAAATCGTTACCTATGAGTGTTTAAAACATCAAATATTGATTGATTGGATAAAATAGTGTGAATTCGTAAAATTTTTATTCAAAACAAATCAATAGTAAATTCAAGGGCTTGAGCGCGAAATTTTAAAAAAAGTAAAGCAACGCTCCGGGGCCTCCAGCCCGCCTCCGGTTTAAAAATACAAAATCGATTTTTGGCAGACGAATTTTCAGCATGTTTAAACGTTTATAAACGTTTAGGATGGTTATGAACAATTTAGCTCCCAAGAATTACTGTATTTCAAAAGTAGTTCGTAGATAAAACAGGGAATTAGCATATGTACGAGCCAACAAACCAGAACCCAATTTGACATCGAAAATGGCCAAAACGTCTACATTGACCGACGAAGCAAAAAAAGTGATTGGAGCGCAAAATTTTACAAAGCGAAAAGTTTCAGTGATGAAGCGGCTTTTGCGGCTAAAATCGTAAAAAAGGGTAAAGCAACGCTCCGGGGCCTCCAGCCCGCCTCCGGTTTAAAAATACAAAATCGATTTTTGGCAGACGAATTTTTAGCGTGTTTAAACGTTTATAAACGTTTAGATTGGTTATGAACAATTTAACTGACTCGAATTATTGGATTTCAAGATCAGTATTTAATACAAAATAGGGAAATAGCGTCCAGGCAATACACCAAACCAGAACCAAATTTGACATCGAAAATGGCGAAAACATCTAGATTGACCGACGAAGTAAAAAAAAGTGATCGGAGTCGAAAATTTTATGAAGCGAAAATTCTGAATAATGAAGCGGCTTTTGTGGCTAAAATCGTAAAAAAGGGTACAGCAACGCTCCGGGGCCTCCAGCCCGCCTCCGGTTTAAAAATACAAAATCGATTTTTGGCAGACGAATTTTTAGCGTGTTTAAACGTTTATAAACGTTTAGATTGGTTATGAACAATATAACGGGCACGAATTACTGGATTTCAAGATC
>CALRVY020000134.1:0-8001 GCA_943371725.1 Pseudanabaena sp. UWO311
CAGACTCGATCTACACTCCAGTAATCAATGTGAAGTACACTATCGAAAACTTCCGTGTAGAACAAAAAACAGACTACGAAAAACTGGTTTTCGAAATTAAAACCGATGGCTCAATCACGCCTAAAGATGCGTTGACTGAAGCAGCTAAAGTTTTAATTCACCACTTTATGCTATTCTCTGACGAGCGTATCACGCTTGAAGCAGATGAAATTGCACAAACTGAATCGTACGACGAAGAGTCATTGCACATGCGCCAGCTTTTAAAAACAAAATTAGTCGATATGGATTTATCCGTACGCGCACTAAACTGCTTGAAAGCCGCTGAAGTAGAAACTCTTGGAGATCTTGTATCTTTCAACAAAAACGACTTAATGAAATTCAGAAACTTCGGTAAGAAATCGCTTACTGAACTTGACGAGCTTGTTGCCGTGAAGAATCTTACTTTCGGAATGGACTTAAGCAAATACAAATTAGATAAAGACTAACCTGAGTCTGAAGTTTGCAGATTCTAAGTTTATTAAGAAATGAGACACGGAAAGAAAAATAATCACTTAAGCAGAAAAGCCGGACACAGACGCGCTTTACTTGCAAATATGGCTTGTTCACTAATCGAACACAAGCGAATCAATACTACTGTAGCGAAAGCGAAAGCACTTCGTTCATACGTAGAACCATTGATTACTAAATCAAAAGAAGATACTACACACAATCGTCGTATTGTCTTTTCTTACCTACGTAGCAAGTACGCTGTAACAGATTTGTTCCGCGATGTTGCTGCTAAAGTTGGCGATCGTCCAGGAGGATACTGTCGAATCATCAAGTTAGGAAACCGTCTTGGTGATAACGCGGATATGGCGATGATTGAATTAGTTGATTTCAACGAACTTTACAACGGAGGTAAAAAAGAAGTTAAGAAAGCAAAAAGCAGAAGAGGTGGTAAAGCAAAAGCTGCAACTACTACCGAAACAGCTCCAGTTGCCGAAGAAGTTCAAGCTCCAGTTGCAGAAGAAACTGCTGCACCAATCGTTGACGAAGCTCCAGAAGCTACCAACGAAGAGTCAGAAGACAAAGCTTAATTATAAAGCAAAACAAACTTTGGAAGACCTGCATTTTGCGGGTCTTTTTTTTGAGAAAAAGGTTTGTGTTTGAACTCTCATCTTAATTCCTCAATCTTAATACTCCAGTCTTTGAATCTTAATACTTCAGTCTTAATACTTCCTTGGGCCTAATCCCGTTTTCCGTTTCAAAGCCGCAGCCAAAAACCGCCGCTTGCTGGCCCTTAACAGCAGCTTCCGTTGGTCGCTGTGTTAAATGCCGCCGCGGTCGGTTTCTAGCCTTGCGGGTTTTCCACTTCAACCGGGGGCAGGGGTTGCGTGTTTACGTATCAAAGACTACTTTTGCATCAACAACACAACTATGAAATATCAACAACGCGATGCAGCCATCCTTCTCCTTGCAGATGGCACTATCTTCCACGGAAAATCTATAGGAATACCAGGAAAAGCAACTGGCGAACTTTGTTTTAACACCGGAATGACCGGCTATCAGGAAATCTTTACCGATCCGTCGTA
The DNA here is from genome assembly GCA_943371725.1 of Pseudanabaena sp. UWO311. Taxonomy (GTDB): domain Bacteria; phylum Bacteroidota; class Bacteroidia; order Flavobacteriales; family Flavobacteriaceae; genus Flavobacterium. The sequence goes on from CALRVY020000134.1 coordinate 1,572, forward strand.
CTTTGGTCAACTTATGGTTACTACGAACGCCCACATCGGAAACTACGGCGTCAACCAAAACGAGAAGGAATCCGAATCTATAAAAATTGCGGGCTTGATTTGTCGCAATTTCAGTTTTCAACACTCGCGTCCCGATTCCGACGGCAATTTGTTTGATTATTTCAAGGCACAAAACCTCATTGCAATCAGCGATGTGGATACACGTGCATTAACGGCTTACATTCGCGATCACGGTGCACAAAACGCCATTATTTGCACAGACGACACGCCTATCGATGAACTAAAATCGATACTAAAAACCGTTCCCGACATGAAAGGTCTAGAGTTGGCCAGCAGAGTATCGGCTACTGAACCTTATTTCTACGGCAATCCCGAAGCTAAATTCCGAATTTCCGCACTCGATTTAGGAATCAAAGAAAATATTCTTCGTCACTTAGCTAGCCGCGATTGTTACATCAAAGTATTTCCTTACGACAGTACTTTTTCAGATTTAAGTAGTTTTAATCCGCACGGTTTTTTCTTATCAAACGGTCCCGGCGATCCCGAACCGCTTATTGAAGTTATCGCCTTAGCAAAGGAAGTTATTAGTCGCGATCTTCCTCTATTTGGAATTTGTCTCGGACATCAACTTATCGGATTGGCTAATGATGTTCCAACATATAAAATGTTTAACGGGCATCGGGGTATAAACCATCCTGTTTTCAATGTAGTAACCGGAAAAGGCGAAATCACATCCCAAAACCACGGATTTGCAGTAGAGCGTGCCGCGGTTGAAGCGCATCCCGAACTTGAAATCACACACCTTCACTTAAACGACGGGACTATCGCAGGAATGCGGATGAAAAATAAACCCGTTTTTTCGGTGCAGTACCATCCCGAAGCAAGTCCAGGACCGAACGATTCAATTTACTTATTTGATGCGTTTGTTGCTTCCTTAAACTAAAATTGGAAAGCTAGTAAAGACTTCTAAAACTGAAAAAGAGATCCAGTTTTGATTTCGTAATAAATTAAATGATTGGTCTTTGAGGTGTCTGAATTAATTTATTGTAGCTTTACGTTATAAATTATTTCACTTATGAAGCAGCTTTACTTTTTCTTGATTTTTATTTCTTTATCCAGCTCATACGGTCAAATAATCACTTTTTCCGATCCTGTATTTAAAAATAAGCTACTGCAATCAGCAACCACAAACGCGATTGCACAAGGGGTAAATGGGAACAATATTAAGATAGATGCCAATAGCAATCAAGAAATAGAAGTGAGTGAAGCGCTTGCTGTATACAGACTTAGTTTCTCAAGTTCGCAAATATCGGCGATACCTGAAATCAGTTATTTTACAAATCTCAGATCACTCACCTGTAACAATAATAGCTTAACAAGTTTAGATCTCTCCGCCTTGACTTTTCTAGTTAATCTAAGGTGTGATAATAACTCTTTAACGAGTTTAAATGTTTCAATGCTAAGTGATTTGCAAACTTTGAATTGTGCAGAAAACAATTTGACCTCAATAAATTTTTCAAGTACAACTTCACTTTCCTCGTTACTGTGTGAAGGTAACGAATTGGAAACTCTGGTTATTCCGACAGCGGGAAATCTAACAGTATTGAATTGTTCGCAAAACAATTTATCAGAATTGTCACTCAATGGGATGCCGGCATTAATAAATCTTAATTGCAGCTTTAATCAATTGTCCACAATTAACTTGGATAATTTAGCATTTTTAGAGGTTCTTGATGCTTCTCAAAACAATTTGACAAACGTAAACCTAACTCAGCAAATCGCTTTGCGATTTGTTAATTTTGACGCAAATGAAATTTCTCAAATTGACTTTTCAACAAATTTAGCTTTAGAAAGCATTAACATTAATTTTAACGCTATTACTTCGATAGATGTTTCGATGTTGCAAGAATTGTCTATCATTAGAGGCTCTCAGAATGACCTCACAACTCTATCTATTTCAGGATTGCCGAATCTATCTGTAATAAGTTTTACAGGAAACCAAATTCAAAGCGTCTCGTTAGCCAACTTACCCACTCTAGCCTACTTAAGTTTGTCTTCTAATCAAATTAGCTCCCTTATTCTAGCAGATTTACCAGAGCTGTTCGAGGTTTTTCTAAACTCCAATCTACTCACAAGTATTGATTTAACCCCCTTTCCTTTAATAGCTACTTTTTCCTGCAATAATAATCAACTTAGCAATCTAGTAATTTCACAGAATTTTAGTTTATACAATTTACTCGCTTCGTATAATCAGCTGACACAAATATCGCTTCCTCCATACCAAGGTGGCGCTCAGTTTGATTTATCACACAATAATATAAGTACTGTCAATGCTCTTTCAACTTGGGATTTAGACCTTTCTTACAATAATTTAACTACTGTGATAATTGAGAATGCATTTAGAGTAAATCTTTCAAACAATCAATTGTCAAGTATCACTGCTTCAGCTGATTCTGGCTTATATGAATTATATTGTTCACATAATAATTTGACTGTTATTGATATCCGATCAAATATCTTGAATCGTTTGTATGCCGTGGACAATAACTTGCAAGCTATTTTGATTCCTAATGCTCCTTCATTCTTCTATGATATTGATGGTGGTGATGAAATAGAATATATCTGTGTCGCTCCTCAAATGCTAGGTTCTTTTCAAACTTTTGTAAATCAATCAGGACTTAATAATGTCGAAGTAAATTCATATTGTACTTTCACTCCCGGTGGTTCATTTTACACCATCTCTGGCAACCAGCGCTATAATTTTAGCGGTTCGTCTTGCTCAACCTCAGATCCGATTGTTCCTAATTTGAAGTTCAATATTACAAATGGCACAGTAAATGGAACCATTATTTCCGATGAATCTGGGGTCTATTCGATTCCTGTTCAGGCGGGTCAGCATACCATAACACCGGTGGTACCTTCTTCTGCGTATTATACTGTTTCCCCAGCTAGTTTCGTGGCAAATTTCCCAACACAGACCAGTCCATTAACACAAAATTTTTGCATCACTACCAATGGTACTTTTCCAGACATAGAAGTCAGTCTGATTCCCGTAGGAAATGCGAGACCGGGCTTCGATTCGTTTTATAAAGTTCTGGTAAAAAATGTAGGTACGACGGTTCAGTCGGGCGCAGTAGTATTCAATTACGACGAGTCTGTCTCTGATTTTATCGAAGCCACTCCGACTTCCCCTACAATAAATCCAGGTTCGGTTTCATGGACGGTAAGTAATTTAGCGCCGTTCAGCGAACAAGAGTTTTTCGTGACTCTTAACCTCAATTCTCCGATGGAAATCCCCGCTTTAAATAGCGATGATTTACTTTCTTTTTCTGCAAATATGCAAACTGCAGCTACAGATGCAACACCAGAAAACAATGTTTCAATCTTATCACAAGTTGTAGTGAATTCGTTTGACCCGAACGATAAAACGTGCTTATCCGGACCAACAATCGGACCCGAGCAAGTTGGAAAGTTTGTGAACTACATGATTCGCTTTGAAAACACGGGTACAGCTGCAGCGCAACGTGTAATTGTTACCGACCGAATTGATACCTCAAAATTCGATATCAGTACATTAACGCCTCTAGACTCCAGCCATCCGTTTACTACGCGTATTTCCAACGGCAATCGCGTTGAGTTTATTTTCGAAAACATCCAGCTGGGTTTTACAGACGAAACGAACGATGGTTACCTGGTATTTAAAATTAAAACGCTTCCTACGCTAGTTGTAGGTGATACATTCAGTAACAGCGCGGCTATCTACTTCGATTTTAACTACCCGATTTTTACCAATGCTGCTACTACCGAAGTTCAAGTTTTGGGAACGGAAAATTTCGATTGGCAGAAATCGTTTGCAGTATTTCCTAATCCGATGCATGCAGAACTAACTGTAAAAAGTTTGACGGAAGCTGCTGTAACAAAGATTGAAGTGTTCAATACTCTCGGTCAATTAGTAATTAGCGTTGTACAACCTAGTTCTGAGGAAGTGGTTGATGTTTCTCGCTTAGCTGCTGGCAATTACTTTGTGAAGATGCATTCTGAAAAAGGAGTAGCAGTGGCGAAGGTAATCAAAGAATAAAGCGCCTCTAGTATAGCAGATTTTTTGAAGTAAATTTGCTAATCCAAAGGAAAGATTCGACGAACTCTTTAACCAACACAAACGCGTCGGTTTCGTAAAAATTATCGTATGAAATTAGACACAAAGCTTGAAATTACAGCTTTACTTATGCTTATTCCCGTTATGGGATACGCTCTGTTTCTGTATCTTGTTTTGCCTGAAACCATCGCAACTCATTTTGATGCCGCAGGGAAAGCTGATGGATATGGCTCAAAAAGTACGGTTTTTATTTTGCCAGGAATTTATCTTTTCATTCAGCTACTAATGAGTGTTTTGGTGCAAACTCCTGAATTATTAAATGCACCAGTTCGACTTACTGAAGAAAACAAAGAACGTCAGCTACAGTTGGCAAAGCGTTTTATGTTGGTGCTTCGCATTGTATTGGGATTAGTCTTCCTGGGCATTGATTATGCTGCTTACGGTTTTGGCGAAAACTCTAACAGTGATTTGCCAACATGGTTTCTTCCCTATACTCTAGCGGTCTTATTCGTTCCTTTAGTTTGTTATGTGGTGATAGCAAAACGACTTCGTTGAACAGGCGCCTAGAATTGAAAGTAAATAAAAGTTGTTTCGGTAGTAAATACCCCAAAAATCAAAATTAAAAATAAAATGAGCAGGCATTTTAAATACTGCTGTTTTCCAAATATTGGATGCTCTTTACCTCGTGACAACCAGTCAATACTAATAAATACTACTAACAACAAAATGATGAGTTTTGTGTTTTGATGCCAATTTAGCGTATTTGAATTCTGAAAAGCAGTAAATAGTTTTCGTACATATCCAAATCCATCTTCAAGCGTCGCTGCTCTAAAGAAAATCCATGCCATGCAAACTAATGCGAATGTAACAGACATCTGAAAAAGCTCTTTTACTCGCGGAAAAATTCTATTTTCTGCAACCAATCCTAGGTGTTTCTTGGTCTGATTAAGAAAAATTAACGGCAAGTAAAATACAGCGTGTAGTAATCCCCAGAAAACAAAAGTTAGGTTAGCGCCATGCCAGAAGCCACTGAGTAAAAAAACGATCAAGGTATTTCGAATTGTTTTCACTTTTCCATAGCGGTTTCCTCCCAAAGGAATGTACACATAATCTCGAAACCAATTGGAAAGCGATAAGTGCCAGCGTCGCCAAAATTCGGCAATATCTCGAGAGAAATAAGGTTGTTTGAAGTTTTGAATCAGATTTATTCCAAAGAGTTTTGAAGTTCCTAGTGCAATATCAGAATAGCCCGAGAAATCGCCATAAATCTGAAAAGCAAAACAAACAATTCCAAGTAAAAGCTGTGGCGAGCTGCAAGTTTCATAGTTATCAAACGCAGCATTGGCTATGGTGGCACATTGATCAGCAATTACCATTTTTTTAAAAAAGCCCCATATAATCTGATAAAATCCTTGAATAGCGAGTTCGTATTTAAATTCGCGCATTTTCTTAAGCTGCGGCAATAAATGCGTAGCTCGTTCAATGGGGCCGGCTACAAGTAGCGGAAAGTAGCTAACAAAAAGAGCGTACGTAATTACATTTCTTTCTGGTTTTATGCGCTCTTTATAAACATCAATGATATAAGAAAGGCCGTGAAATGTATAAAAAGATATGCCGACAGGCAAAATAATTTGAAGGCTGTAGTTTGAAGTTTCAAGGCCAATGTTTTGAAGCAGTTGAGAGAAGGAAGAAATAAAGAAATTGAAATATTTAAAAAATCCAAGGAAAGCTAAGTTGATCGTTACACTTAACCAAAGCCACATTTTTCGCTTGTTGATGTTTTCTTCCGAATCTATTTTAAAGGCGCAGTAGAAGTCGAGTAGTGTGGAAAAGGCTAATAACGCTACAAATCGATAATCCCAACAGGCATAAAAGAAGTAGCTGGAAATGAGTAATAATCCGTTTTGCCATCTTAATCCGTTCTGAGATCGCATCCAATGAGATGCAAAAACAAGCGGTAAGAAAACGGCAAACGCTAATGAGTTAAAAAGCACAGCTGCTGGTTTTGTGTTGCCGTGAAATTATGAAATTCCAAGTTCTTTTTTAAAGCATACTTTCTAAGCGATAAAAACGGTGCTTGAACGTTTAAAGAAGCTCGTTTTTAAGTGAAAAAATAGTTTCAAAAAAACGAGCTAATCTGTAGGTAAATAACAAATCCGAATTCGATTACGATGAGTCTTTCGCTCGATTTCTGAGTTATTCAAATCAGTATCGTGAAATCTCGCGAAATTCTTTAGGTATTGATCTTGTAAAAAGATAAGATTTATAGAATTTATAACTTGAAACGATAACTAAGCGAGGCAAGAATAATGCCTTTAAAGTCAATTCCATATT
>CALRVY020000135.1:0-7913 GCA_943371725.1 Pseudanabaena sp. UWO311
GAACAATGCAAAAAAATGTTGCATAGCGGCGCTACGGAAGATTTTTTTAAAACCTAAGATTATTATAAAAATTGAAGTCAGAAAACATTTAAATAGCTGGCTACGAGGCGGATTTTTTTTTGGATACCGAGGTATCGAAAAAAATGCAACGAAGTATGCGGCTGTCTAAATGTTTAGCGAAATTTATCCATTTTCAAGCTCCCTTACACAAAGACTTTGTTTCCCAAAAAGCGATCTGACAAAAATTTTTTAACGAGCTTAGGTTTTGAACTAGTTATGGCTTAAAACATCTTTTTATTTGTCTGTTTTATAGATCTAATTAGTATAACAGGCAGATTTGTTTTGGGGTACTGTAGTATCGCAAAAAAATCTAACGAAGTAGGCAGCCGTTTATCTGTTTAGCGTGGAAGTTGTTCCTTTCCATTGCTATTTGACTTCACAATTTGTTGATTTCAAGCGATCTGACAAAGATTTTTAATCGAACCCAGGTTTATAAAAAAAGAGAAAATATTGTAAATAAAAAACCTTCTTTATGAAGGCTTTTTATTTTTTCTTAAAACATTTTATTTACACTGTTGCAAATTCTTCTTTTCTTAAAATAGCAATTGCCGATTGTGCAAGTTCTGTATTTAATCCAACAGTTCCACTAGTAAGAACAACTCTATCTTTAATGTATTTAGGCAAACCATTTAATGATTTATCGTCGTCTATAATAACAAAATTTTCAGAAGATTTTGCCGCAGTAAACCAACGTTGTATTTCTTCTTTTCTGTTTAAATTAGCTTCATTGTGTTCAAGCTTATCAATTTTAGATATAATTCCACGAGTTTTAAAAATTTTCTCCCATTCAGAATTACTATAAATTGATTTATGTGAAGTAGTTAATAATATAGTAGCTCCAGTGTTATTTATAATACGCTGAAGTCCAGCAATAGCTCTACTACTGAAATTTGGAAATCCATCAGATAATATTTCTGAAGGTTTCCAAGAAGTAGCAGGAACCATTACACCATCGATGTCTAATAAGATTAACATAACGCAAAAATACACCTTTTTCTTGTCTAATACAAACACATCATTTTTTTAACTTATTGTTTATCATAGCGTTCCTCAAATATCTTCCTATCTTTTTCACTATCATAATCAATATAAGTAAGATTTATTTCTGACCAAACATATTCTATAGATTCAGTAATTGAACCGCCAATTGTAGTTTCAGCTACCATACCCAATAATTTATGTGAAATATATCTATGATGACCATCTACAATTAAATTCTCTTTAACCTTTATAGGGCTGAAAGAATTACCTTGTTGTAATCTTCTATGTATTCTTTGTATAACTGGAAAACTAATCTCTTTCTGACTTGGAGTACAATCAAATTCACTTTCAGTCAAAAATTTCTCGACCTCTTCGTAAGTAATATCATTCACAGCGCAATTATACAATTAAAGTTTATAAATTGAGTAGCTACTAGCTAAAAAATAGACACTTATGTCAACCTCGTTAACCGTGACACAACTACAGTTAAAAACTTTTATTTCAAAGCAATTACAAGAAACGCCCTGTTTTAAATCGATTCATTCTGGAAACGATTTTACGGCTCCGATAGCAACGAAAAGCCCGCAAAGCAAGAAAAACAAACAGCTTGCCCATATCCGGACAGTCACGTCGGCTATTCGAATTGATGAATTCACCACTTTACGTTTCGCTTATCCACCCGAAGCCACCTATAGTCGGTGCTTGAGCTTATCGTGTAGGTTTAACCGATAAGTTCGCGAAGGTCTACGCAAAGTTCGCAAAGCCTTTTTTCTAGTATTAAGATTGAAGTATTGCGTATTAAAACTAGATGAATTCACCACTTTACGTTTCGTTTACCCGCACAATCCCGCAAAAGGTGGATTACCGCTACTTTCGTAGCAATCATGACGTTCTTTTTGAAAAACTTCGTGTAACAGTGTGCGCTATTTCCAACCACACCGCGCGACTGGAATCCATCAACAGCGAGATGCAATTTTCCTGTGAAAATGCGTACAAACTTCCGAATATAACATGGTTTAAAGTTGCGTTCTTATTCCGCTTCTTCCATGGTGTGGTACACGTTTTGAACATCGTCGTCTTCTTCGATTTTTTCAAGAAGTTTCTCCACATCAGCAACCTGTTCTGCCGTAAGTGCCTTGGTAACTTGTGGAATACGCTCAAATCCAGAGCTTAAAATTTCAAGTCCGCGATTTTCCAACTCTTTTTGAATAGCACCAAAACTGCCAAAAGGCGCATATATTAAAATACCGTCTTCGTCTTCAAATACTTCTTCGGCACCAAAATCAATTAATTCCAATTCCAATTCTTCGGGATCGATATTGTTTTTAGGAATTCTAAAATTACAAGTGTGATCAAACATAAATTCAACCGAACCCTGAGTGCCCAATGTGCCGTTGCACTTGTTAAAATAGCTGCGAATATTGGCAACAGTGCGGTTGTTGTTGTCGGTAGCCGTTTCAATTAAAATAGCAATGCCATGCGGTGCGTAGCCTTCAAACAATACTTCCTTGTAATTGGCCGTATCTTTTTCGGTTGCTTTTTTAATGGCTCTTTCTACGTTTTCTTTCGGCATGTTCGCCGCCTTCGCGTTCTGAATTACCGCTCGTAAACGCGAATTTGCGTCGGGATTTGGTCCGCCTTCCTTAACAGCCATGACAATATCTTTGCCGATGCGCGTAAAGGCTTTAGCCATAGCCGACCATCTTTTCATTTTTCTTCCTTTGCGAAACTCAAATGCTCTTCCCATAATAGATTTTTCAAAAAACGTCCAAAAATAAGGTTTGCGAATAAACGCTGCAAATTTGAATACTCGGATGTTCCTATTTTTCCAAGTAATCTTTTAAAATTTCATACACTTCGGCAACTCGAAAATTACTTTCTACTGCTTCAATCGCTAAATTGTTGATTTCTGCCACAAACGGATCACCTTGAATGGGCTCTAAATCGGCTCGTAAGTTGGTGAATTTCAAATTGGTTTTTTCTTTTTCCAATGCCAGTACTCGCTCGTAAAGTTCGTCGATACTGTGAACATCTTCAAAAATCTGTTCGAATTTAAGCGGAATCAGTCGATTAGTTCCGTTAGCTATAGCAGCAATCTTCGGATTCACATCAGCAATATTTTTAAAATACGCCGAATTTGATTGTCTAGCTAAACTTCTCTTTTTTAAATAGTTTAGTTTCTTAAACGACTTCAGCTTTCCTTTCTTGATGCTTTTAATCTTTTCAATATCTAAAGCCGTTTCGTAATTTTCCTCACGCGGAATGACCGAACTATATAGCGTTGGTAATTCGACATCTGGAATAATTCCTCTTTTCTGGATGGTTTCGCCGCTCGGCCGGAAAAAACTTTGTGCTGTAATTTTACACAAATCTGTTGTACTGCGCTTATCAATAGGTGTAATAAACTGCATTGTTGCCTTACCCGAACTTGGTGCACCGCAAATAATTGCCTTTCCATAATCTTGCATAGCAGAGGCAAAGAATTCGCTCGCTGAAGCAGAAAGCGGATCGGTAATAATAGCAATCGGGAAACTAGGTTCGTACTTTGGAAACGCATCGTCGTATTTGAACGTATTTTGATATCTGTCGCGAGCAAAAGCTACTTTTCCATTGATAAAAATCGACGATAATCGGTGTGCTTCGTCGACACTTCCGCCGCCATTTCCAGATAAATCGATAATGTAACCGGCAACGTTTTCGCGTTGGCATTTATCCAATGCTTTGATGAAATCGGCTGTTAAACCCGTTCCTGTGCCGTCGAAATCGCTGTAAAAGCTAGAGATACTGATGTACGCAATTTTAGGTTCCGATTCTGAGACAAAGACCGTTAAGGTATTCTCGATTGAAGGAATAATTGACTTTGCCAGTGTAACTTTCTCTCGACGTTGGTCTTGTTTTTCGAGTTCGAACGAAACTTCTTCGTATTGCTCGCCAAAAATGATATTTGCAAGTTGTTCCATGTTACTACACGCAATATCGAACTCGCTCGCCGTGTTTGGAATACTAATTTTTCGGATGATATCGCCTGCTTTAACATTGCTCGCTTTCGATGCCGAACTACCGGGCATTATACCAACAACAACCAGCTGCTCTTTTTCGTCGAGCTCAATAATTAATCCCAAACTTTTGTTGGATGTGGCTAAACCCGACATGAAACTTTTGGCCTCTGTTGCATTGAAATAATTGGTGTGCGGATCAAAATACGAACCCAATAAATTGAGAATAGACTCTGCAATTTCATCGTTAAATTCGCTTTGTTTAGTTAAGATGTTTTCGAGTCGACAGATTTCCCGAGTTATGATTTCATTGCGTTTTTGTGCGGCCAGTTTTTCGACAAACGGCAAAAGCGAATCTTTGTTTTTGCTCAAACGCGCCACTTCATCGTATGCAATGTATCGAATGCGTTTGTTCCAAAGTTTGGGCAAATCGTTCACTTCAGCGTCGAAATCAAAAGGTTCTTTAGAAAAGCGTACGGTTTCATCGCTTTCGCCCGACAACAATTCTGAATCTAAATTCTTGAAGTAAAAGAGTTTGCGATTTACGGCAGAAAAATAAATGTTATACAACTGCTCAATAAAATAGCAGTCGTTTTTTAAAAGAGTAGTGTGTAATTGTTTTCGAAAAGGTATGAGCTCCTCATATTCGTTTTTCGCTAGCAAACTTCTATTTGGATCCAAGTTTTGTAAAACACCATCGAAAACGTAGACACTCGTATTTTCATCAATTACTTTAGGTTGTAAATGATTAGAAATAAGAAAATTACTCATTGATTCGAATCGCTCGCAATAGGTTAATTCCTGTCCGTAAGCACTTAATTGTAACCCAAAAGTCAGCCACCCGAATAGCAGTAATCGCATATTATTTTTTATAGAAAGGAAGTTTAACGACTTGTGCAGCGACATCGTTTTTTCGAATGCGCACAAAAATTTCGGTTTCTAATTTACTGTATTCAGTTTTGATATATGCGAGTCCGATGCCTTTATTTAATGAGGGCGACATCGTTCCAGAAGTTACCATCCCAATAACGGTACCATCGGCATTTACAAGTTCGTAACCTTGGCGCGGCACGCCTCTTTCGGTAAGTTCAAACGCAACTAACTTGCGTGAAACACCAGTTGTTTTTTGTTGCAGAAGCGTTTCTTTATCGATGAATTCTTTAGTGAATTTCGTGATCCAACCCAAACCTGCTTCAATTGGCGACGTTTGATCGTCGATATCATTGCCATATAAGCAATAGCCCATTTCCAAGCGCAATGTATCTCGCGCCGCCAATCCAATAGGTTTAATTCCGTAATCGGCACCAGCTTCAAACACGCGATTCCACAATTGTTCTACATCCTCGTTCTTGCAATAAATTTCAAAACCACCCGAACCCGTGTATCCTGTTGCTGAAATAATTACGTTATCAATACCCGCGAAATCGCCAACAGTAAAATTATAGTATGGAATTTCAGCCAAATTGACGCTGCTTAACGATTGCATGGCTTCTACGGCTTTTGGTCCTTGGATCGCAAGTAGCGAATAAGCGTCTGAAACGTTTTCTAAAACGGCGCCAAAGCTGTTGTGTTGATTAATCCATTGCCAATCTTTATCGATATTAGATGCGTTTACCACCAAAAGATACTGCTCTTCTTTCATCCGGTAAATAATCAAATCATCGATTATACCACCGTTGCCATTAGGCATACACGAATATTGCGCCTTACCAATTTCAAGAACCGCCGCATCATTAGTACACACAAATTGAATTAGAGCAAGTGCTCCCGGACCCGACACTAGAAATTCACCCATGTGCGATACATCAAAAACGCCAATGCCCTTGCGCACGGTTTCATGTTCTGCATTAACACCTTCGTAAGTGATAGGCATATAATAGCCAGCAAAGGGTAAAATTTTTGCTCCAAGTTGTTCGTGAATATGATGTAAAGCAACGTGTTTCATAAGAGTTAGGTTTGTTGCAAAAGTAGCTGTTTTCAATGTGAAAACACGAGCTTTTCTTTCGTGTTCCTATACTTTTCAATCAAGAAAAAAAGGAATGTTTGCTTAGTAGAATAGGGGTTATAGCTGCTTATACGTGGTACGTCAAGTTAAAATATTGAAAAAAAGCACCTTAACTGATATTACAATGATTTTTATTTGTACATTAGGAGAGCGATTTCGACCTAGTTAAAGAGCTTTAACCCATAACGTACTGTCAACGTAGAATTTGGAACGAAATCCCTCAAAGCGCTCGTTTGGGCGCTTTTTTTATTGTTCTAACGGCAATTCTATGTTCTTATAACTGCGTTTGGTATGCGTCGGATTTTTCGCTTCAAACACCTTTTCGATTGATTTAATCATGCTTCCGGCGATATCAAAGTTGGTTGCACCTTCGATTCCCTCCAAACCTGGCGATGAGTTCACTTCTAACAAAAGTGGACCTTTACTCGAGCGAATGATATCCACTCCGGCAACTTTTAAATCCATGGCTTTAGCCGCTTTAATGGCGATTTTCTTTTCCAAAGGCGTAATTTTTACAACGCTTGCAGTTCCACCTAAGTGAATGTTGGCACGGAATTCTCCAGGAAGTGCTTCACGTTGAATAGCGGCAACCACTTTTCCGTCTACTACAAAGCAACGAATATCTTTTCCATTTGCTTCTTTAATAAACTCCTGAACCAAAATATTGGCGTTAACACTTTTAAACGCATTTATAACGCTTTCTGCGGCTTTTTTAGTTTCTGCCAAAACAACGCCTTTTCCTTGTGTTCCTTCAAGAAGTTTTACGATTAGTGGCGGACCACCAACCATTTTAATAAGATCGTTGGTTTCTAAAGGAGAATTTGCAAAGCCTGTTGTTGGAATTTCCAAACCGTGATTGAGCAACAATTGTAACGAATACAGTTTATCTCTAGATTGTGTTATAGCTGCCGCAGAATTCAAGCAATAAATACCCAAAGTTTCGAATTGTCTCGTAAGGGCACTTCCGTAGAAGGTCATACTCGGTCGGATTCTGGGAATAATAGCGTCAAAATCATTTAAAATACGTCCGTCACGATATCTGATTTGCGGTGTCGTAGCGTCTAGTTTCATATAACATTCCTTGATGTTTAGGAAGTGCATATCGTGTCCGCGCATTTCACCAGCTTCCATAATACGTTTGTTGCTGTATAATTCCGGATTGCTAGCCAAAACGCCAATTCGAAGCCCAAGACTAGTTACCTGTGAAAATTTATAGACTTCTTTGATGCTATCCGACGACGGAATACCGAGTAAATACTTTTGTTCAGGATCAACCAAAACGCGTCCACTCATAGCTTCTCGCCCAAGTAGCATTCGGAATCCCATCGAATCGCGGTTGGTCAATGTAATTTCGACATTCCACTGACTTCCGCCGATATTGAGCAATGAGCTGATCACGTAACGTTGTTCTCTAAAACCGCTCGAACTTTTCACCACGCGCTTTCCAACCAACTTGGCTTCGCAATGCAGCAAGGTTTGTACGTTATTTTGAATAGGATTGATATCGAATTTCACCCAAGTTTCTCCATCTTTTAGGAACGGGGAAATATTGATGGCGTGAATTGCCGAGGTTTTAGCTCCCGAGTCAACGCGCGCCTTGATGTATGGAATTCCCAATTCCGGAAAAGAGCACCATTCTTCGCTTCCAACGATTACTTTATCTGCAAACATTATCTCATGTAAAAGAAGCCAAATGTAAGACGCCGATTCTGATTTAAGTTTAAGAAATCAATAAAAAATGGCGTCCAGAATTTCGGAACGCCATTTTGTTTACCAAATATGCAGTGAATTAACTTGTTGGTTCTTGTGCTTTGTTCACTGAAACGGTTAATTCCTCGGCATTATCTTCTATATCCATAAAGATTTCATCG
>CALRVY020000136.1:0-7840 GCA_943371725.1 Pseudanabaena sp. UWO311
CAGGATTAAAGTGAGCTGAATTCACGTCTTGGTCGCGAATGGTAATAACTTTTCCTCCTAAAGCCGATTGCCTTGCCGAGGTTGTTAAACCTAAAAATTGGTAAACCGATTGCCCGCCTACTTGTCCGAAAGCCACAGCTTGAAAAAGCAAAAAAAGTAAGCAAGCGTTTTTAGTCATATTAAAAGTATCATGCCTGAGAGCTGAAACAACGCAAATTCAAGTATTCAATTGCATGCTTTAGTAACGGCGTTGCGAAGATATTATTTTTGTGCGAAGAGTTTTGACAAAAACCACCGCGATTGTGGCGCGATTGGATTCAAACCATTCTTTACTTCTAAGCAAATTAAAACGACTAACGTATATTTCACTATTCACTAATAGCAGCGCTAAAAAAGATAACGCAATTGAAATCTGTGTTTCACTCTCGAGAATTTACTGCGCTGTATTGTAAATCAGATTTTTAGGGTTCTTTACTTTCTTATCGGTTACTGCCAATGCTACTACTTCGTGCATTTCTTTCACGTAATGAAAATTTAATCCTGTAAGATATGTGGCATTGATTTCATCGATATCTTGCTTGTTATCGATGCACAAAATGATGTCTTTTATATTTGCGCGTTTAGCAGCCAAAATTTTCTCTTTAATTCCGCCTACCGGAAGTACTTTTCCACGAAGCGTAATTTCGCCCGTCATGGCAACGCTCTTCATCACTTTTTGTTGGGTAAACACCGAAACCATAGATGTTAACATAGCGATTCCGGCACTTGGACCATCTTTTGGCGTTGCTCCTTCGGGAACGTGAATGTGAATGTTATTTTGTGCTAAAACTTCGGGATTTATGCCCAACGCTTCGGCATTCGATTTTATGAATTCTAAAGCAATGGTTGCTGATTCCTTCATTACCGAACCTAAATTACCGGTCATCGTTAATTTTCCGGATCCTTTGGTTACGAGCGATTCGATAAATAGAATATCGCCACCAACGCTAGTCCAAGCCAAGCCGGTAACTACGCCCGCAGTATCGTTGTCTTCCGCTTTTGAGCGTTCCATACGTGGCGCACCTAAAGCTTTAACAATATCTTCGTCGGTTATTTTTTGGTTGTACGGTTCGTCCATTGCGATTGATTTTGCTGCGGAACGAATTACTTGTGCAATTTTATTTTCCAAGCCACGAACACCCGATTCGCGTGTGTAACCTTCAACAATCTTTTCGATTTGTTTCTTGCCGATATTTAGCTGTTTGCTTGTTAATCCATGCGCTGCTAATTGTTTTGGGAACAAATGACGTTTTGCAATTTCGATTTTTTCCTCGATAGTGTAGCCCGACATTTTGATGATTTCCATACGGTCGCGAAGTGCGGGCTGTATGGTTTGTAAGGTGTTTGAAGTGGCGATAAACATCACTTTTGAAAGGTCGTAACCTAATTCTACGAAATTGTCGTAAAATTCGCTGTTTTGTTCCGGATCGAGCACTTCCAGTAACGCCGACGACGGATCGCCTTGATGGCTATTCGATAGTTTATCAATTTCATCGAGAACAAAAACCGGATTTGAAGTTCCAGCCTTTTTCAAGCTTTGAATGATACGTCCGGGCATCGCACCGATATAGGTTTTTCTATGGCCTCGAATTTCGGCTTCGTCGCGCAGGCCGCCTAACGAAATGCGTACATATTGACGTCCGAGCGCTTGTGCAATTGACTTTCCGATGGATGTTTTACCAACGCCAGGAGGACCCGTAAGACAAAGAATTGGCGATTTCATATCGTTTCGCAGTTTCAAAACAGCCAAATGTTCGATAACTCGTTTTTTGACGTCTTCCAAACCGAAATGCTCTTTGTCTAGTATTTTTTGAGCTTGGTGCAGATCAAATTTATCTTTAGAAAATTCGTTCCAAGGAAGGTCTAGCAGCAAGTCGAGATAATTGCGCTGAATACCAAAATCGGGCGATTGCGGATTGGTACGTTGCAAGCGATTGAGTTCTTTTTCGAAATGTGCTGCTGTTTTTTCGTCCCACTTTTTATCGCGGGCTCTGTTTCGCATTTCTTCGATTTCTTTGTCGTGCGATGCGCCGCCAAGTTCTTCTTGGATGGTTTTAAGTTGCTGATGCAAGAAATACTCGCGCTGTTGTTGATCCATATCCGAACGCACTTTGCTTTGGATATCGTTACGCAACTCAAGCCGTTGGTATTCTAAATTAAGGAACCGAAGTGTTTCGTAGGCGCGTTCTTTTAAATCGCTAATAATTAATAACTGTTGTTTTTCTTGAACCGTTAAATTCATATTCGACGATATGAAATTTACAAGAAACGATTGCGACTCGATATTTTTTATAGCGAAAGTGGCTTCGGTTGGGATATTCGGACTTTCGAGAATGATTTGAGTGGAAAGTTCTCGAAGCGTATCGATTATTGCTGCGAATTCCTTATCGCCTTTCTTTGGTTTTGTTTCGGGATATTCTTTGATTGTAGCCGTCAGAAACGGGGTATCTTTTGTAATAGCATCGATTTCAAATCGTTTTTTACCTTGAAGAATTACGGTTACGTTTCCGTCGGGCATTCGGAGTACTCGTAGGATTCGGGCAACGGTACCAATTTTGTGAATATCGGCAGCTGCGGGATCTTCATCGTCTTCATTAATTTGACTTACTACGCCAATTACTTTACCATTGGCATTAGCTTCGTTGATTAGTTTTATCGATTTATCGCGGCCGGCCGTAATGGGAATAACTACGCCGGGAAATAGCACTGTATTTCGAAGTGGTAGAATTGGAACTTCATCGGGAAGTACTTCACGCGACATTTCTTCTTCATCTTCGGGAGAAAGCAATGGAATCAATTCGGATTGTGAATCGATTTCGCTTAGTGACAAATTGTCAATACTTAGAATTTTGTGATTTGGCATATAAAAAAACGTCATTTTGTCAGCACGTACCTTTAAATGGAATGCATCGAGAAGTGCGTGCGGGCTTATACAATTGATTTAAAGTTAAATAAAGCACGTAATGTACTTATTATCAAAACAGATGGGCAATGATTGTGCCAATGTATGGTGTTTGGTAACGATTGCCCAGCCCGGATTGCAGCGGAAAACCCGTAAAGCGAAAACGCTTGTTTTGCCGAAAGCAGTGGCGACCGGAGGAAGCCTGCTGCTGCACGTTGCAAAACAAGCGTTTTGGCTGCGGATTTGTAGCGTAAAGCCGGAATAGCTGCCTAAAACTAATCGGTGTTATCGATGTAGGTAATGTTATTGAACTTGCCTTCGGTTATATCCAAAGGACCAATTACGGTGCCCGTTGTAGTCATTCTAAACAGCTTGATTTGGAAAGTTCCTGAAATTTTTCGCGCAGCAACATCGTGAGAAGTGATGTTGATACTACCAACCACGGCGTTTGGATTAAATGGATTTATGCTGATGTATGCCGACCATGGATCTGTAATATCGGGAAGGCAATTTATTGATCCGTCGAGTGCAGACATGGGAAATGCAACATTATTTACACCATCTGGAAAATCTAAAGTAATAGAACTTGCACTATTGCTGCCCATGATCAGAATTCGGTTTGGAGCATTAATTGTGAAGCCATTTTCCAAAGTTGCTGCAACATCTGTAGCGTTGAATTGTACTCCATCGATTTTGGCGCTGAACGTACCGTCTGCAGGATCTGTTGGATCGGTAGGATTTCCAGTACCTGTTGTGTAGGGAATGTTGAATATACCTGATGAAAGTGTTTTTGGTTGAAACTCTTCGCCTGGATTATCAACATCTGTAGAATGTGCTACGAATTGAAAGGTTCCGCTAATCATTTGGGTAGTTTGATTAATGGAAACAATATTGAAAACACCGGTAGAAACCAAACCGTTGGCTGAATTTTCGATGTTTACAAAACTAAAAGCCTCATTGCCAGTTGGTAAATAGGTTGCCAGAACTTGGTTGGTGTACGAACCGGGTTGCGAAGAAACAATTGCCATGGTAATTTTGGCATTTGATGTATCCGAATTTGCGGTAATGGTAATTTGTCCGTTTGCAATAACAGCTGATGCGTTGGCAGATGTAAATAATTGACCGTCGACTAAAACTTGGAACGACTGCTGATTGATATTATTGAGAATGGCAGGATCTAAAGGTTCTGTTTCGCAGCCTAAAAATGCGAAGAGCGTTAGAGTTAGAAGAACGAGCTTTTTCATGAAAAGGTGATTGAATGAATTATAACGCAATATTAAGGAATTAAATTGTTCTTTTCTCACGATGTGCGAATGCTAAAATAACAATTCCGATCAGAAAGAAAACCACTAGAAATAAGATGGCATTTTGTACGCGGCCGGTTTGATCGGTAACAAATCCGTACATGAACATACCGATAACAATTCCGATCTTTTCGGCCACATCGTAAAAACTAAAGTATGAAGTTGTGTCTTCCGTTTCGGGTAACAATTTTGAATAGGTTGATCGAGAAAGCGATTGTACGCCACCCATTACCAAGCCCACAAATGCGGCTACTAGGTAGAATTCGTTTGGTGTTTTAACGAAATAAACAGCGCTGCACAGTATGAGCCAAAAAACGTTGATCGCAATTAATGTGGGAATATTTCCGAACTTTTTAGACGCTCGAGCCGTGAGAATTGCACCTACTACCGCTATGAGTTGAATGAGTAAAATGGTGGTAATTAATCCGAATGTACGTTTGCTATCAGAACCCCAATCAATTTCTTTTTCCCCGAAGTAGGCTGCTGCAATCATAACGGTTTGCACACCCATGGAGTAAACGAAAAACGCCAGTAAATATTTTTTGAGCTTGTGTTGCGTTTGCAATTGCTGCCAAACTTTACGCAGCTCTTTAAATCCGGAGAACACAACTGATTTAACGAGTTTTTTATTGTTTGCAAAATCGGGCAGTTTGCGGTAGGAAATTTGTGCAAAACCGAGCCACCAAATGCCGACCATTAGAAACGAAACGCGCATGGCAGCTAATTCGTTTTCAAAACCAAAGGTATCGTATTTCAATACCATAAAAAGGTTGAGCAGTAAAAGAACGACACTTCCCACGTAGCCTAATGCATAACCTTTTGCACTTATTTTATCTTGTTGTGATTCGAGTGCGATATCGGGTAAATAGGAATTGTAGAAAACCAAACTTCCCCAATATCCGATTAGAGCAATCATGTATATTAATAGGCCAAGGAATACATTTTCAAGGGTAAAGAAGTACAAAAGCATGCAAGAAACTGAGCCAATAAGGCAAAACAGTTTGAGGAAAAATTTCTTATTTCCAAGGTAATCGGCAATTCCGGATAAGATGGGCGACAGAATGGCTACGATTAAAAAACCTATTGCAGTCACGTAGGAAATAACCGATTCGGATTTTATGAGTTGTCCGCCAATTTCGATACCATCTTTGTTTGCGATGCGAAAAAGTGCACCGTAAAAAAGCGGGAAAATAGAGGACGTAATTACGAGTGAATAGACAGAATTTGCCCAATCGTAAAATGCCCAAGCGTTGAGCACTGATTTTGAACCTTTTTCAAATGACATTATCGGTTGTTTTATTGTGAAATGGTATTTCGAGTTTAGTTGCTATTTCATTAGCTATTCTAAGCGCAATTTGGTAATCAGCAGTGGAAGATACGGTAATTGAAGTTGTTTTTAAGAAAAGGCGTATTACCAAATCGTTAGGATTGTTAGCGGTGTCAACACTGGTATCTTTTGCTCGTATAACGATAACGTACAACGGTTCGGAGAGCGGAATCCATTTTCCATAATGCCATTTCCAAAAAACAGTGGTCTTTCGAAAACACATTGTATCTGTATCAAGCTGAAATCCCTCTGCTGAGAAAAGTACGATCGCTACGTAGACATATAAAATATTAAAAAAAGTGGCTTGTGAAATGCTGTAAACACCTGCTGCAATGATTATTCCTAATGTGATTTTACGAAATAGCGATTTCGGTTTAGAATAGGAGTACAACATAATGCATTACTTTGCTAATTTACTTTTTCTAAAACCATAGATAAAATAAATCACTAGTCCGATTGCTAGCCAAACGGCGAACCAGGTCCAATTTGAAATCGACATGCCAGTTAATAAATAACAACAGGAAAGTAGTCCCAAAAGCGGAATCAATGAAAGGTTTTTCTTGAAGGCAATGGGCATCATTACGATTGTTAAAATCAAAAATACGATCATGGGAACTTTTGTATCGGCATCCACAGAAAAGTCGAATGTACTACTATAGAAATCAGGTAAAAAGATTTGAAGCGCAATTAGCACTGTAATCATACCGATTGGGTAGATGTATTTTGAGTTAACGTAAGGGATTTTAAATTTTCCGGATCGTGCTTCGAGTTCTTCTTTACTTTGAGGCGATAACATTAAAACGCCGCCGCATACCAAAACAAATGCAAATAAAGTTCCGATGCTAGTGAAATCGAGTACAAAATTTTCGTCGGTAAAGAAAATTGGTACACCAACCACCAAACCGGTAATCAGAGTTGCAAAACCTGGTGTTTTGTGTTTTGGGTGTACTTTGGCAAACTTTTTAGGCATAAGTCCGTCGCGCGCCATGGTCATCCAAATTCTCGGTTGTCCCATTTGAAATACGAGCATTACGCTGGTCATTGCAACTACTGCTGCAATTGACACGATAAATAACATCCATTTAACGCCTTTTAGGGCAAAGATTTCAGCTAGTGGATCGCTTACGCCAAGCTGCGTATAGCTTACCATTCCGGTAATAACAAGTGCTAAAATGATGTAGATTATGGTACAAGCCACGAGCGAGTAGATCATTCCGCGTGGTAAATCGCGTTGCGGATTTTTACTTTCTTCGGCTAAAGTTGAAACGGCGTCGAAACCAATATAAGCAAAGAAAACTGCCGAAACACCCGCCATAACACCACCAAAACCGTTAGGCATAAAGGGAGTCCAGTTATCGATATCGATATATAAAGCTCCGACAACAATTACCAGCAAAATAATTGCTAGCTTAATGTAAACCATTAAATTACTAAAGTTCTTTGACTCTTTAGTTCCTACATAAACTAGAGCAGTGATTATCAGATTAATTACAACGGCAGGTAAATCGAAAATGATTCGCAAGCCACCAACAACAGGAGCTGTATTCCAAGCGGTAAGCCCCTCTCCTACTTTATTTTCGGTGAATGCTAGATGAGCTGCATGATAATTGATGGTGAGATATTCGGGAATATGAAGTCCGAAACTGCTAAGCAAATTGGTAAAATAGCCACTCCAAGAAAATGCAATATAGATGTTACCGATTGAATATTCCATAAGTAGCGCCCAGCCTATTATCCAAGCAAACAATTCGCCAAACGAAACATAGGCATAAGTATACGCCGATCCTGAAACGGGAACGCGACTGGCAAATTCGGCGTAGCACATAGCGGTAAAACCACAGGCAACGGCACAGATAATATAGAGCAGAACAACACCGGGCCCGCCGCTGAAACACGCATTTCCAATAGCACTAAATGTTCCACCACCGATGATGGCTGCAATTCCAAAAAACGTTAAATCTTTAACTGTTAAAACCCGATTTAGTCCGCTGTGGTGCGACTCATCCGAACTGTTTTGTGCGGCAGATATAGGTTTTTTTCGAAATAAAGATTGAAACGACATACTTGCTTGATTTTGGTTTGAAAACAAATATATACAAATGTCGACTTATCGATTAACAAAGTGGCTTTTAAATTTAGATGGCGTGAATTTGAGATTTTGGGATTGAAAGATTTAAAGATTTAAAGATTTCGAGATTGAAAGATTTAAAGATTAAAAGATTGAAAGATTAAAAGATTAAAAGATTTCGAGATTTAAAGATTGGGATA
>CALRVY020000137.1:0-7807 GCA_943371725.1 Pseudanabaena sp. UWO311
CGCTTTATCTTTGTACGGTTCTTCTTCATCTAAACCGGCATACATATCCGAAAATTGCGGTCCGTAGAAAAGCGGATTGATACCGTATTGCTCGCGGTTGTAATACGCCAATAATTCACGAGCATCCGAAGGTTTATTTTCGTTAATCACCGTGTTTGCATTCGCACGAATTGGCAACATCATCCAAGTTGAAAAACCAATTAATATAAAGAGTACGCTTAAAATAAGCGTATTCCATTTTGGTAAATCCTTTTGTTTGGTGTAACGCAAGCCGAAATAGAATAAACCAATCAATACAACGGCAACGAAAATAGTTCCCGAATTAAAAGGCAAACCTAAACTGTTTACCATAAAAACTTCGGTGTTTCCGAATAAAGCCATCGTCCACGGAAGTAACAACTTGAAGATAAACAGCAAAACCGAAACCACCACAATATTGGCGATGATGAAGTTTTTCGTTGTTACTGCTGGATATTTTTTAAAGAAGTATAAAAATCCGATTGAAGGTATCGTTAGCAAGGCCATAAAGTGAATACCAAACGACAATCCAACTACAAGCGCTATAAGCAACAGCCATTTGTTTCCACGCGGTTGGTCTAAATCTTGCTCCCAGCGCAACCCCAACCAGAACAATAACGCAATTAATAGCGTTGCCATGGCGTAAACCTCGGCTTCAACGGCATTGTACCAAAAGCTGTCCGAAAAAGTGAAAGCCATTACGCCAACAAACGAAGCGGCTAAAATGGCCCAACCATCAATGCTACTGGCTGTTTTGTCGGCAATTGCAACGAGTTTTCGCAGCAAAATCGTGGCAGTCCAAAACATGAATAGCACGGTAAAAGCACTCGAAAAAACCGACATCATGTTAATCATCAACGCAACGGTTTCATTGTCGGGAGCGAACATCGAGAAAAAGGCACCCATCATTTGATAAAGTGGTGCGCCCGGCGGGTGACCTACCTCTAACTTTGCCGAGGTTGCAATGTATTCGCCACAGTCCCAAAAGCTCATCGTAGGCTCAACAGTTAACGAATAAACGATTAAGGCAACCACAAATGATAGCCAGCCTCCAATAGTATTCCATTTTTTAAATTGCTGTTCGCTCATAAAAACAAGTAAATTTTGCGCTACAAAGAAACGATTTCTTGCCGCATAACAACAACTTACAAACATTTTCTAAGCCGTATTAAGTAAGTTTTAACGCAAAAATCGAATCGTTTTAAAAATAAATATTTTGAAACATTTGGAAGTATTGAGATTTGTTATAAATTTGCACTCGCATTACGCAAAAATGGCCTATGGTGTAATGGTAACACTACGGTTTTTGGTGCCGTCTTTCTAGGTTCGAGTCCTAGTGGGCCAACAGAAAATCCTCTCAGTTTTTGAGAGGATTTTTTTTTGGGTGTTTCGCCGCCCCGTTCTTTTGCCCAACCGCGCCGCCACGCTTTCCGCTACAACTCCTCGCTGCTTCATGTCTTCAGCAGCTGCGGGGTTTTCGCTGCAATCGTTAACACGGGCAATCGTTACCAAAGAAACGTTTCTTCAAAAAAAAGACCAAACGAAGCGTCTGGTCTTTTGAAAGCAGTATTAAAATCTTAGATTTTGAATGTCACCACCGGTCGAACCGCGTGATTTACCAAATCTTCAGAGATACTTCCGTTAAAAAAGTGCGCAAATCCGGTGCGTCCGTGTGTACTAACGCCAATAACATCGGCATCAATTTTATTAGCAAAATTCAAAATGCCTTTTTCTACGTTGGTGTCGTTGTAAATGTGCAAATGGTGTTTTGGAAGCGTATATTCTTTCAAAAATTCTTTCATTTGATCTTCGGCAACGTGCGTAGGTTTAAAGCTGTTAGGTGTGTTTATCATTACCAAATGCAACTCCGCATTGAAAATTTCGGCTAATTCGAGCAGCTTTTTAAACGGCTTTCTGATTTCAGACGTAAAATCAGATGCAAAAACAAATTTATCGGCTGTGAATGTTCCAACTTGATTTTTGATCACCAAAACCGGAACATCAGAGCTGCGCACGATTTTTTCAGTATTCGAACCAATGAGTAATTCCTGGAAGCCAGAAGCGCCGTGAGATCCCATAACGATTAAATCTACCGCGTGCTCTTTGCTGTAGGATACGATACCTTCGAATGCTTTTTCTATTCGTGTTGCGGTGGTCACTTTAATGCCTTCTAAAAGCGACTCGTCTTTGAGGTCCTCCAAACGATCGTTTGTTTTCTTTAAAAACAACATCACTTCTGGAATATTTACGCCATTGTTAACCGCGTCGTTCATGTGTGTAGGCAAATCCAGCAAGTTTAAAATAAAAAGTTCGGAGCCAGTCTTGCGACACAATTGTGCGGCAACTTCAAGAGCGTAATGAGCGTGGTCAGAAAAATCCGTTGGGACTAAAATTCGTTTCATAAAAAATGAAAATTTATTGATTATTGGTTTTCACTATAAAATTACAAAATAATTGTGCGCAATCGGATGTTTTTGATTTTTAAAAATTTACCGTATCTTTGCACCGTTATTTACGAAAACGGGATAATGAGGGAAGCGCAGCTTCCCTCTTTTATTACAATATGGATTTTAAAAAAACAGTTCAGGATTTATTAGACCAAGCGCTCGCCGAAAGGGTCGACTTGTTTCTAATTGATTTGAAAATTAGTGATTTAAATAAAGTTGAGATAACAATTGATGGCGATAAGGGTGTAACTTTGCAGGATTGCATCGACATTAGTAGAGCCGTTGAACACAATCTCGACCGCGAAGCCGTCGATTTTGCAATCGATGTTGCCTCGGCCGGAGTAGGCTCGCCACTCAAAAACGTTCGCCAATACAAGAAAAATGTAGGAAGAACGCTCAAAGTGAAAACCGAAACCAAAGAGATTGAAGCAACTTTGGCAGAAGCAAACGATGAAAACATAAAACTTTCTTGGTCCGCTCGCGAGCCAAAAAAGATAGGTAAAGGAAAAGAAACTGTTCAACACGAACTGATCTTGCCTTACACCGAGATCAAACAAGCAATAGTGACCATAACATTTTAACAATATAGAATTTTTAGTATGGAGAATTTAGCATTAATCGAGTCGTTTTCGGAATTTAAAGACGATAAACTGATTGATCGCGTAACCCTGATGGCAATACTCGAAGATGTATTTAGAAATGCACTTAAAAAGAAGTTCGGTTCCGATGACAATTTCGATATCATCATCAATCCTGATAAAGGAGATATGGAAATTTGGCGCCGACGCGTAATCGTTGCCGACGACGACCTCGATCTTGAAAACGAAGAAATTACCCTTACTGAAGCGCGTAAAATCGAACCCGATTTCGAAATCGGTGAAGAAGTTTCCGAAGAAGTGAAATTAATCGACCTCGGACGACGAGCTATTCTCGCTTTACGCCAAAACCTGATTTCAAAAATTCACGAACACGACAATACCAATCTGTACAAGCAATTTAAAGATCTTGTTGGTGAAATCTATACTGCCGAAGTACACCACGTTCGTCCACGAGTAGTTATCTTAGTTGATGATGATGGGAACGAAATCGTACTTCCAAAAGAAAAACAAATTCCAAACGATTTCTTCCGCAAAGGAGATAACGTGCGTGGAATCATCGAAAGCGTCGAGCTGAAAGGCAACAAACCGCAAATCATCATGTCGCGCACTTCGGAAAAATTCTTAGAGAAATTGTTCGAACAAGAAATTCCAGAAGTTTTCGACGGCTTAATCATGGTGAAAAATGTAGTTCGAATTCCAGGTGAAAAAGCAAAAGTAGCCGTAGATTCTTACGACGATCGTATCGATCCAGTAGGAGCTTGTGTGGGTATGAAAGGTTCTCGAATTCACGGCATCGTTCGCGAATTAGGAAACGAAAATATCGACGTAATTAATTACACGACAAACACACAATTGTACATCACACGTGCGCTATCGCCTGCAAAAGTATCTTCAATTAAAATCGATGAAAACACCAAACGTGCTGAGGTTTTCTTGAAGTTGGATGAAGTGTCGAAAGCAATCGGACGCGGCGGACACAACATCAAACTCGCAGGATTACTTACCGGTTACGAACTCGACGTGATTCGCGAAGGCGTTGCCGCCGATGAAGAAGACGATGTTGAATTGACAGAGTTTTCAGATGAAATCGATGGCTGGATCATCGACGAATTCGCAAAAATTGGTCTCGATACCGCACGGAGCGTACTAAAACACGACATTAACGACCTAGTTCGCAGAACTGATCTTGAAGAAGAAACAATTCGCGAAGTATTTAAAATTCTGAGAGAAGAATTTAGCAACTAACAACGACAACAACAACACAACGGACACCTTTAAATAAATTTATGTCTGAGGAAAGAGTAATAAGAATTAATAAAGTTTTACGCGAATTCAATATCTCGCTAGATAGAGCTGTTGAATTCTTGAAAGAAAAAGGCATTGCCATTGATGCAAATCCCAATGCCAAGATTTCGAATGCGGAATTTGAAATACTGCACAAACAATTTGCAGGCGATTTAGCCAACAAAGAAGCTTCAAAAGAAGTAAGCGAAGAAAAGCGCAAGGAAAAAGAACTCCTTCGTCTGGAGCGCGAACGCGAAATTGAAGAAAAGCGCAAGGCCGAAGAAGCAAAACTGCGTCAGCAGCAAGAAGTCATTAAAGCTAAGGCAAACGCACCGACGATTAAGCAAGTTGGCACCATTGATTTAAATCCGAAGAAACCGGAAGTAAAAGCAGCGCCAATAACAGCACCCGTTGCGCCTCCAGCAGTTCCTGCCGCCCAAGCACCGAAGCCAGTAGAAACAGCAAAGGTAGAAGCACCGAAAATTGTTAAGGAAGAACCTAAAGTAGAGGCTCCTCAGGCGTCTGCGGCAGTTGTTCCTACGCCAATTCCCGTCGAGCCAGTGGCACCCGAACCAGTTGCTCCCGCACCCGTTGCAGCGGCTGCTGAATCTGAAAAACCAGCTACCGAAGCTGCCGCCGCTCCTGCAGAGGAAACATTTCAAACGCAGTACGTGCAGCTCAGCGGAACTACTTTTACAGGTAAAACAATCGACCTTTCTCAGTTCAATAAACCGAAAAAGAAAAAAGAAGATTCAAAGCCCGACGCAGGAAACAACGATCCAAATAAAGGCAAACGTAAACGCATAACACCAGCTCCAGGCGCTAAGCCCGGAATGGGAAGCGGGCAGCGTATCGTTCCAAATAGCGCACAAAATAAACCGGGTCAACGACCTGGTTTTGTAAAAGGCCAACGTCCGGCAATTACGCCAAAAGTAGAGCCTACCGAAGAAGAAGTAAAAAATCAAATTCGCGAAACACTAGAAAAACTGCAAGGAAAAGGAAACAAATCCAAAGCAGCGAAGTATAGAAGAGACAAACGCGATAG
Organism: Pseudanabaena sp. UWO311; assembly: GCA_943371725.1. Lineage (GTDB taxonomy): Bacteria > Bacteroidota > Bacteroidia > Flavobacteriales > Flavobacteriaceae > Flavobacterium. The sequence continues at coordinate 5,394 of CALRVY020000137.1, forward strand.
CCACCGACAAAAATCAGACGATGAGCAAAGAGCCATCGAAGAAGGTAGCAAAATTCTAAAAGTTACCGAATTCGTAACCGTAGGTGAAATTGCTACGATGATGGACGTGCCGATCACAAAAGTAATCGGTACTTGTATGTCGCTCGGAATCATGGTTACCATGAACCAACGTTTGGATGCGGAAACGCTAACCATCGTTGCCGATGAGTTTGGCTTCGAAGTACAATTCATCACTACCGACATCGAAGAAACACTAGAAGTTGTTGAAGATCGTCCGGAAGATTTAGTAACTCGTGCGCCGATTGTCACCGTTATGGGTCACGTTGACCATGGTAAAACATCCTTGCTCGATTATATTCGTAAAGAGAACGTTATTGCCGGTGAATCGGGAGGAATTACCCAGCACATTGGTGCCTATGGCGTAACACTCGAAAACGGTCAGAAAATCGCATTCCTAGATACACCGGGTCACGAAGCGTTTACCGCGATGCGTGCACGTGGAGCGCAGGTTACCGATATCGCTATTATTGTGGTTGCTGCCGACGACGACATCATGCCACAAACCAAAGAAGCTATTTCGCATGCACAAGCCGCTGGTGTACCGATTATTTTCGCCATCAACAAAATCGATAAGCCAAACGCAAATCCAGAAAAAATTAAGGAGCGTTTAGCCGGAATGAATTTATTGGTTGAAGATTGGGGTGGAAAAATTCAATCGCAAGACATATCGGCAAAAGTGGGAACCGGAGTTCACGAACTTTTAGAGAAAGTATTGCTCGAAGCTGAAATCTTAGAATTGAAAGCCAACCCAGCACGAACGGCACAAGGAACTGTTGTAGAAGCATTCTTAGATAAAGGAAAAGGTTACGTGTCAACCATATTGGTACAAACCGGAACACTGCGCGTAGGTGATTATATCCTCGCAGGTAAACACCACGGTAAAGTAAAAGCCATGCACGACGAACGCGGACACGTAGTTACCGTTGCAGGACCATCGACTCCGGTTTCTATTCTCGGACTCGACGGTGCACCAACCGCGGGTGATAAGTTTGCCGTGTTTGAAGACGAACGCGAGGCAAAAGCTATTGCTGCAAAACGTACTCAATTGATGCGCGAGCAGTCGGTACGTACACAGCGTCACATTACCCTTGCAGAAATAGGAAGACGTATTGCTTTAGGACAGTTTAAAGAATTGAACATCATCCTTAAAGGTGACGTTGACGGTTCTGTGGAAGCACTTTCCGATTCGTTCTCGAAATTATCGACTGAAGAAATTCAAATCAATATCATTCACAAAGGAGTAGGTGCCATCACCGAATCGGATGTGATGTTAGCTTCGGCTTCCGACGCAATTATCATCGGATTTAACGTACGTCCGGCAGGTGCTGCACGTGCCTTAGCCGATAAGGAAGAAATCGATATCCGTAATTATTCAATCATTTACGACGCAATTGACGATCTACGCGACGCGATGGAAGGCATGTTGTCGCCGGAAATGAAAGAAGAGATTACTGGTACTGCCGAAATCCGCGAATTGTTCAAGATTTCTAAAGTTGGAACAATCGCAGGATGTATGGTTACCGATGGTAAGATTATCCGAGCCAATAAAGTTCGTATCATTCGTGATGGCGTAGTAATACACACGGGAGATTTGCTGGCCTTAAAGCGTTTCAAAGACGACGTAAAAGAAGTGAGCAAAGGCTACGATTGCGGTATTCAATTCAAAGGATTTAACGACATCGAGCAAAACGACATCATCGAATCGTTCCAGCAAGTTGCCGTACGCAAGAAGTTGAAGTAATCAAACGTAAATTTTGATATATTAGCTGCCTTAGGGCAGCTTTTTTTATGCCGGAAATAAAGCAGTTGGAAAAAGACGAAGCAGTAGGGGAATATTTTATCATTGGAATTGTCGTTATTCTCGGCATCTGGGTTTTATTTTTGTTTTACAATTTCGTTAAAGAAGTTTACGATTCGCTCCACAGCTATTTTTTTGATCGCATTCCTGTAGTGCGTTTTGCGCTACGATTGCGGAAGTTGTCTTTAGCCGACAGCTCGCTGTTGCAAAATACGTTTCCGTTTTACAGCCGACTAACACACAGTCAGCAACTGTTTTTTAATCATCGCGTAGTTGTTTTTTTAGAGCATTACCGCATTCACGGTCGCGATATAGCCGTTACAAAAGAAATGGCGTTAACAATTTCTGGAACGTACGTCATGTTAACTTTTGGTTTTCGCGAGTTTTTGTCGAAGTCGTTCGAACGTATTGTCGTTTATCCCAGCGTGTACCCATCATCGGTTTCCGACGATTATCACAAAGGCGAGTTTAACCCAGCCACGAAATCGGTCGTTTTTTCGTGGGAAGATTTCATCCTAGGTCACGAAATTGAAAACGATAATTTAAACCTAGGAAT
>CALRVY020000138.1:0-7729 GCA_943371725.1 Pseudanabaena sp. UWO311
TTCGTTAGCACAATCACCAAAATCATTTACAATTGTTAACGCAACGCCCGACGATTATTTAATATTAAAGGATCCGATTAGCGGAAATAAAATGGAACAAGAACTTATTTGCGAAGCAGACGGAACATGTCGATTTGAAGTTAAACATCTGTCAGACAGCGATTTCTATACACTTTACATGAATGGTAGACCTGCAATTGGATGGAAAGTGGTTAAGTAGTAATAAAATAGATCTTTTTTCAACAACTTTTGTTTTTCGCACACTCTTCCGCAGCACGGATTGCAGCAGAAAGACTTAACGAAAACGGCTACAAAACAACACCGAAAGCGGCGACCAGCGGAAGCCCGTTTTCGGTGATTTGTTTTGAGACGGAGGCGGAAAAGGCTTGTCGCGGAAAGCCGGGTGCCGGCGCGGATAAGCTTATTTCGATGACGCACGATCGTTGCCGGCAGCTGCCCAAAAAACCTCAATTACTGTCAATATCGTTATTAATAACTTCTGCATTTTGAGATAAAATTTAGCAAGGCTTTCTAGTATATTAGCTATCTAGCAGAAGTAACACATGTCAGAATCTACGCTTTATAACGAAGACAATATACGCTCGCTCGATTGGAAGGAACACATTCGAATGCGTCCGGGGATGTATATTGGAAAATTAGGCGACGGTTCCTCGCCCGACGATGGGATTTACATCTTACTTAAAGAGGTGATCGACAATTGTATAGACGAATTTGTAATGGGTGCCGGGAAAACCATTGAGGTAACGGTGCGCGACAAGCACGTTAGCGTTCGCGATTACGGTCGCGGTATACCTCTCGGAAAAGTTGTCGATGTGGTTTCGAAAATGAATACCGGCGGTAAATACGACTCGAAAGCGTTCAAAAAATCGGTTGGTTTGAACGGCGTGGGTACCAAAGCGGTAAATGCCTTATCGAATTATTTTCGTGTAGAATCGGTTCGCGATAACCAACAAAAAGCAGCGGAATTCTCTGCCGGAAACTTGGTTTTGGAAGAAGAATTGCAAGAAACAACCAAACGCAAGGGAACCAAAGTATCGTTTGTTGCCGACGAAACCATCTTTAAAAACTACAAATACCGCCACGAGTACATTGTTCGGATGTTGCGCAATTATTGCTACCTGAACACCGGACTTACCATTTACTTTAACGGTGAAAAATTTGTTTCGGAAAACGGACTCAAAGACCTTTTGGAAGAAGCTATTGGCGAAGAAGATCAGGTATATCCGATTATTCACTTGCAAGGCGACGATATTGAAGTGGCCGTAACGCATTCGAAAACACAGTATTCGGAAGAATATCACTCGTTCGTAAACGGACAAAACACGACGCAAGGCGGTACGCATTTGGGTGCTTTTCGCGAAGCCATCGTAAAAACCATCAAAGAGTTTTACAACAAGAATTTTGAAGCTTCGGACATACGGAAATCGATTGTTTCGGCCATTTCCATCAAAGTTGAAGAACCGGTTTTTGAATCGCAAACCAAAACCAAGCTCGGAAGCACGGATATTGGTCCGAATGGCCCGTCGGTACGCAGTTTTGTGAACGATTTTATTAAAACGAAACTCGACAATTTTTTGCATAAAAATCCGGAAGTTGCCGACGCCTTATTGCGTAAAATTTTACAAGCCGAACGCGAGCGCAAGGAATTATCTGGAATTCGAAAACTAGCAAAAGAACGTGCTAAGAAAGCTTCGTTACACAACAAAAAATTACGCGATTGTAGAGTGCATTTAACCGATACGAAAAATCCGCGCTGCCTGGAAAGTACGCTGTTTATTACCGAGGGAGATTCGGCTTCGGGTTCGATAACCAAAAGTCGCGATGTAAACACACAAGCCGTTTTTAGCTTGCGCGGAAAGCCTTTGAATTCGTACGGAATGAGTAAGAAAATTGTGTATGAAAACGAGGAATTTAATTTGCTCCAAGCTGCGTTAGATATTGAAGAAGACTACGAAAATTTGCGTTACAACAACATTGTGATTGCCACCGATGCCGACGTGGATGGTATGCACATTCGCTTGCTGTTAATTACCTTCTTTTTGCAGTTTTTTCCAGAATTAATCAAAGAAGGACATTTGTATATCTTGCAAACGCCGTTGTTTCGGGTGCGAAATAAAAAAGAAACGATTTATTGCTATTCGGACCAAGAACGCATCGATGCCATTGAAAAGTTGAAACCAAAGCCGGAAATTACCCGATTCAAAGGATTGGGGGAAATCTCGCCAGACGAGTTCAAACATTTTATTGGTCAGGATATTCGTTTGGACCCGGTGATGTTAGACAAAGCAACGACCATTGAAACTTTACTGGAATTTTATATGGGAAAAAACACACCCGATCGACAAGAATTTATCATCAATAATTTGAAGGTGGAGTTGGATGTGGTGGAGTAGACATAAAATAGACGAATTTGATTTACTGTAAAAGTACCTTTCCATGGAAAATCGAGACATAAGATGGATACAGCGATTTCAAAATTATGAAGACGCATTTCGGCAATTCGAGTCGGCTATTGAAAACTATGGCAACACAACCGAAAATTTGATTAAGGAAGGCATTATTCAACGTTTTGAATTTACGCACGAACTGGCTTGGAAGGTTATGAAAGATTTTCTGACTCATGAAGGTATCCGAGATATTATTGGTTCTAGAAGTGCAACCCGAGAAGCATTCAATAAAGGCTTGATTAGTTCAGGCGAAGAGTGGATGAATATGTTGGAGACCCGAAACTTGACAGTACACACGTACCAAGAGTTGATTTTAGAACGAGAATTTAAAAATATTCGTGATATTTACTTTCCTCTACTCAAGGACTTTTATTTGAAAATGAAAACGTTTCTATAATATGTTTGGCTTGTATCCTAATTCATTTCAAGTACTAACATCACTTTTTAAAAGTCATGATGGCATTGAGAAAGTTGTAATTTATGGTTCGCGAGTACTCGGCAACTATCGTGAAGGTTCTGATATTGATATCACCGTTTTTGGAAATTTAGATTATCGCGAATTGTTTGAAATAAAAACCAACATCGAAGAAAGTAAAATTCCTTATTTGGTAGATATCTCTTTATTTGATGAATTACAATCAGACAGTTTAAAAGATCATATCAAAAGAGTTGGAAAGGTATTTTATCAGCGTGAAATGCCGGAAGCAAAATAAGCTTTGATTGTTAACTAGCTTGAATAAAGCACATTTAAAAAATGAAAGACGAAGAAGAAGAAAACAACCTCGAATCTGAATCAAACGAATCAGCTGGAAATGAATTCGAGACCACTGAAAATACTGGTTTTGAAGATATTCGCCCGGCTGTAAGTCCTCATTTTTACGAGAATAATGAAAATCCGGAAGACACGATTACCAAAGTCACCGGCATGTATAAAGACTGGTTCTTGGATTACGCTTCTTACGTAATTCTCGAACGCGCCGTGCCAGCTATTGAAGACGGTTTTAAGCCCGTTCAGCGCCGGATTATGCATTCGATGAAAGAACTCGATGACGGGCGCTACAATAAAGTTGCCAACATCGTTGGTCATACCATGCAATACCATCCGCATGGCGATGCCAGTATTGGCGATGCCATCGTACAAATTGGTCAGCGTGATTTATTGATCGACATGCAAGGAAACTGGGGAAACATCCTCACGGGCGACGGCGCCGCTGCATCGCGATACATCGAAGCGCGAATTTCAAAGCTCGGACACGAAATTCTGTACTCGCCAAAAATCACCCAATGGCAATTGTCGTACGACGGACGTAAAAACGAACCGGTAAATTTACCCGTAAAGTTCCCGTTACTGCTCGCGCAAGGAGCCGAAGGTATTGCAGTAGGTCTTTCCACGAAAGTGCTTCCGCATAATTTCAACGAATTAATCGATGCTTCGATAAAAATTCTTAAAGGAAAACCATTTACCCTCTTCCCCGATTTTCCGACAGCAGGAATTGCCGACGTTTCCAATTACAACGACGGTATGCGCGGCGGACGTGTGCGTGTACGTGCCAAAATTAGTCAGCTCGACAAGCAAACACTCGTGATTACACAAATTCCGTTTTCCACAAACACCTCAACATTAATCGATAGCATCCTTAAAGCGAATGAAAAAGGCAAAATCAAGGTTAAGAAAATCGAAGACAATACGGCTGCCGAAGTCGAAATTCTGATTCATCTACCGCCGGGAGTGTCGCCAGACAAAACCATCGACGCGCTGTATGCCTTTACGGCCTGTGAAACTTCGGTTGCGCCTTTGGGTTGCGTTATTAGAGACAACAAACCACTTTTTGTTGGCGTTTCGGAAATGTTACGCGTATCAACTGCGCGAACAGTCGATTTACTGAAACGCGAACTCGAAATACAACTCGACGAACTCGAACAAAAATGGCATTTCTCAACCTTAGAGAAAATATTTATTCGCGAAGAAATGTACATTGATTTCAAATTGTACCAAGACCGCGAATCGCTGTACCAATACATGTATAAACGCTTCGAACAATTTCGAAATATGTTGGTACGCGACATAAACGACGATGATTTGCAGAAACTAACGCAAATTCCGATGATTCGTATTACCCGTTTCGATTCAGACAAAGCCGACGAACTTATCGCGAAGCTTGAAGCCGAAATGGAACAAGTCAAATACGATTTAGAACACATTATCGATTTTGCCATCGCGTTTTTTACTCGATTGAAAGAAAAATTCGGAAAAGGCCGCGAACGCCAAACCGAATTGCGCAATTTCGATACTATTGAAGCCACAAAAGTAGTCTTGCGAAATACCAAATTGTATGTCAATCGCGAGGAAGGATTTATCGGTACCGGATTGAGAAAAGACGAATACGTTGGCGATTGTTCGGATATCGACGATGTAATTGTATTCTTGCGCGACGGGAAAATGCTGGTCACTAAAGTCGACGAAAAGAAATTTGTTGGTAAAGACATCATCCACATCAGTGTGTTTGATAAAAACGACAAACGAACGATTTATAACTTGATTTATCGCGATGGTAAATCGGGTTCTGCCTTTGTGAAACGTTTCAATGTTTCGGGCGTAACGCGCGACAAAAACTACGATTTAACACAGGAAAAGCCCGGATCGCAAGTTTTGTATTTCTCAGCAAATCCTAATGGCGAAGCCGAAGTGGTTACTGTTTTGCTACGTCAAGTGGGCAGTATCAAAAAATTGAAGTTCGACCTCGATTTTGCAACGATTGCCATTAAAGGTCGTGCATCGCGCGGAAATACAGTAACAAAATATCCGATCAAAAAAATCGAACTCAAAGAAAAGGGAATTTCAACCTTGCGTCCGCGTAAAATCTGGTTCGACGAATCGGTGCAACGACTAAACGTCGACGGTCGCGGCGAATTATTAGGCGAATTCCGTCCGAACGATAAAATCTTAATCATAACGCAAAGTGGGAAATTAAAGGTTATTACACCCGAATTAACCACGCATTTTGAAGAAGATATGATTGTTTTGGAGAAATGGATTCCTAAGAAACCCATCTCGGCGATTTATTTCGACGGCGAAAAAGGCAAGTATTTTGTAAAGCGCTTTTTGGTTGAAACCGAAAGTAAAGAAGACAGTTTTATCAGCGATCATCCGAATTCGCAACTCGAATTGGTAGCTACAGATTGGCGCCCTATCGCCGAAGTTCTCTTCGCTAAAGTAAAAGGTGTACAAAAGGAACCGATTATGTTGAATTTCGAAGAATTTATTTCGGTGAAAGGATTCAAAGCTCTTGGTAATCAATTTACTAGCGACAAAATCAAGCAAGTAAATTTACTCGAACCTTTACCGTACGAGCCGGAACCAGAACCGGAAGAAGAACTAAAAGCAGCAGATGAGAGCCTATTTCCTGAGGACATTAAAACAGATTTAGACGAAGACGGACAGATAATTTTGCAGTTGGAATAACGTTTTTCGATTTTTTTTTGCAAATTCGCAAAGCACAATCTAAATAAGATTGTGCTTTTATTTTTTAAATCTTTAAACAAACTAAAACCAACTAAAACAAAATCATGAAAAAACTGCTTCTTTTTTGCATGTTATTACTTAGCAGCACTTTTTTGTGCCATGCGCAAGAGCTTGGATTAAAAACGCAATTGGGTCCGATATTTAAGGATAGTAAAAAAAACACAATACTTTCGAAAGTCCTTGAAGCCGCTAACGGGGAAATTATTGTAGTTCGAGCGTACTACGGCGGAATGATGGGAAGATCTACAAAAGGTTATTTCATTGAATGTTACGGCGCGAACCTTGAATTGAAACGGGAATACGACTATAATTTTGAGGAAGTCCATAAAGACTCCGAAGATCCCACTTTAGATTTTTTAATGGATGGTAATACGTTACACATTATCGAATTATTGTATGATAAAGCTAGTGAATCGTATGTGTTTTCAGCCAATAGCGGGGATTTAGCTACTTTTAAATTCCAACGTAAAGAAATACTAAAACTTCCTTATAAGAAACCTAAAAGAGGAGGTTTATTTAGCATGTCGGGAAGTAGCGGTTTCGGTGCTCGGCTATTCTTAAATGACGATAAATCAGCTTTCTTAATTACTGTAGATATCGATCAAGAAAAAAACATGGAGTCGCACCAATTTTATCTTTTCGACAAATCACTGAATCTTAAATTAGAACACACTTTCGAACGTGATATTAAAGAACGTGATTACAAAGTTTCTCAATTTGAAATTTCTAAAGACGGTACAACCTTGTACGCTTTAGGTAGATTTTTCACACCCGAATCCAAAAGAAAAGAAGTCGGAGGAAAATACGGATACGAACTCTCACGCATTAATTCAAGTGGTGCTGTTTCAAAAGTTTTCGACTCTAAAAGTAAATATGCAGCATCCCTAAAAACAGTACTGCTCGACGATAAATTGGTTTGTGTCGGATTCTATTCCGAAAAGAACGACAACCGCTACAAAGGAATATGCTATTACGATATCGACCCAACTACACTAAAGATTAAAGCTGAAAAATTCAATCCGTTTTCAGAGCAATTTATGATCGACAAATACGGTAAAGCTAAAGATAAAGAACTGCGTTCCCTCGCATTTCGTGGTATTACAACAACTGAGAATAAAGAGATAATATTCAATGCCGAAGAAGATTATTCCACCTCACAAACAACGTTTCAAGCAAATGGAGGAAGCAGAACAATAACCTCGTATCATAAAGACGACATTATTTGTGTCAAACTAAATACAGCTGGTGATCTCGAATGGTCGAGAAATATAAATAAATCCGAAGCCAGTTATGATTTTGGAGATCCATACGCTTCCTATACATCGCTCACCACTTCTAAGGATACCTATTTCTTTATCAATTGCGGAGAAAAGGTTAAGAAATTATCTAAAGACCGAATCAAATTCGTTCAAGCGTCACGAGGTAAGGCTAATCTAAACGCAATCAGAATTAATCAACACGGCGATTTTGACTTTCAAGAAATCATAGACGACAAAGACGGCGAAATACCTTTTATGGTTTCGGACGGCTATACAACGAAAAACGCTATTTACTTCTTAGGCGCAGAAGGCAAGAGAAAGCGCTTGCTCAAGATCACGATTACAGAATAATTTATTTTTATTGATCAGAAGCTAATCCCGCCTTTCGCTACTAGTCCTCAAAAAATACGGTTTGTTCAAAACGGTATTCAAGCGGCTTCTTAGGTCGCCACTCGCCTACCGTTTCACAATACCGTATT
>CALRVY020000139.1:0-7710 GCA_943371725.1 Pseudanabaena sp. UWO311
CTTTGTAACTTCCAATAATTGCAATGTTTCGGGAGCTACTTCACCAATAGCAAAAGTATAGGCATGATCGCCGTAAAAATCGTTCATCAAAACACCGCAATCTACCGAAACGATATCGCCGTCTTGAATCGGACGATTGGTTGGCAAACCGTGTACAACTTGTTCGTTAACGCTGGTTAGTAGTGTTGAAGGACAACCGTATAAACCTAAAAAACCGGGAACAGCTTTATGGTCGCGAATAAAGGTTTCGGCTAATTTATCGAGTTCGAGCGTTGTTACACCGGGTTTTATTTCAGTTGCAATCATGCCGAGTGTTTTACTTACTAGTAGCGCACTTTGACGCATCAATTCTATTTCCTCGGCTGTTTTGGAAATGATCATTTAAAAAAATTTTTGCAAAAATACGCAATAACCAACGGTCAAGGGAAATTCTTTGGCAGATAATCGCGCGGGGCTCACAAGAAGTTGCCAGGAAGCAAAGATGGGCAGCGAATTGCAAATCTTTTCAGGCTAAATGCAACTCCATTTTTGAATTTTCGCAGCAATAGCATCGGCATCAATACCTGCGATTTTTCTAAGTTCTGGAATGCTTCCGTGTTCGATAAAAACATCCGGGATTCCGATTATTTCGGTGCTTCCACGGAAATTCAACTCGCTTAATAATTCTAAAACGGCAGAACCAAAACCGCCTGCTGCAACACCATCTTCAGCGGTAATAATCACTTCAAAACGGGTAGCAACTTCGGAAATTAGTGCCCGATCGAGTGGTTTAACGAAAGGAAAAAAGTAATGTGCAACAGTTTCGTTTTCGATTGTTTGAATGGCGCGCGCCACTTCGTGATAGATTGTTCCTGTGGAAAAAATCGCGATTTTATTTCCGGCTTTAACTTCGGTAGCTTTCCCGATTTCAAGTTTTTGGAATTCGATCGGTGAGCGCCAATCTGCTAAATAACCGCGTGCCCTTGGGTATCGAATAGCAAACGGTTGTTTGAAATCAATTGCTGTGTAGAGTAACTGTTGTAAGTCGATTTCGTCTTTGGGCGCCGAAACGATGAGGTTTGGAATTGTACGCAACATTGCTAAGTCGAAAATTCCGTGGTGTGTAGCGCCATCTTCACCAACCAAACCTGCGCGATCGATACAAAAAACGACCGGTAAATTTTGGATTGCAACGTCGTGGATAAGCTGGTCGTATGCGCGTTGTAAAAACGTTGAATAAATACAGCACAGTACTTTAATTCCTTCGCAAGCAAATCCGGCGGCTAATGTTACAGCGTGTTGTTCGGCAATTCCGACATCGATAACGTGTTGTGGAAACCGCTCGATTGCCGCTTTAAGTCCGCTACCGCTTGGCATAGCTGGCGTAATTGCAATAATATCTTTTCGTTGTTCGAGTATCGCCAAAACCGTATTTCCGAAAACGTCTTGAAATTTTAACGGTAGGTGCGACTCATCTTTGGGATATACTTTTCCCGTTAGATAATCGAATTTTCCGGGCGCATGATACAGTACTTGATCGACTTCGGCAGGTTTTAATCCTTTGCCTTTAACAGTTCGTACATGCAGTAAACGAACCCCTTTTCGATTTTTTTGTTCTTTAAGTTCTAGGAGTAAATCGGAAAAACTGTGGCCGTCGACTGGACCGAAATATTCGATATTTAGATTTTGAAATAGATTTTGAACGGTTTGATTGTTTTGATCGAGCGAGGTTAAATAGTGTTTTAGTGCGCCAACGCTTGGATCGATTCCGATGCTGTTATCGTTTAAGATGATAAGCAAATTGGCGTTGGTTTCGCCTGCGTGATTCAGTGCTTCGAAGGCCATTCCGGCAGCGATAGATGCGTCGCCGATGACGGCTAAATGTTGTCGATCGTGAAGCCCGTTTTGTTGTGCCGCTAGCGCCATTCCGAGTGCCGCAGAAATAGATGTTGAAGAATGTCCGGTGCCAAAAGTATCGAATTCGCTTTCGGATCGTTTTGGAAATCCGGAAATACCCCCAAGTTTTCGATTGGTATGAAATTGTGCTAGGCGTCCGGTAAGCATTTTGTGTCCGTATGCTTGGTGACCTACGTCCCAGATTAGGCGATCGTTTGGTGTATCGAAAATGTAATGTAGTGCTATTGTAAGTTCGACTACGCCCAAGCTTGCGCCCAGATGACCTTCGTTTGCTGCCACGATTTTAATAATCCGGTCTCGCAAATCTTGTGCTAATGCCGGTAATTGTTCGGCTGCCAACGCCCGTAAATCGGCTATCGACGTCATCGAATCTAAAAAAGCTGCATTCATTTTTCAAAGGTAAAAATCTATGTTTGATAAAGCAGCTTTGCGATGTTTAATTATGTAACGTGGGTTCGATAGGAAATCACAGTCGGAATGCTATTAACCTCCGTTCGATTAAAAATCTTTGTCAGATCGCGTATTTTGATTTGGTTATGTATTAACACAAAACAATATACTTACTGTGGTTTTGGAAAAAATTTTGATTCCAATTAGTTGGCTAATTCTTCTTGTTTCAGCTTGCTTTCCTAGATTTTTACTTTTCAATGAACTCTATTTTGGCGCACTATTTTCGGGTGAGCGATGGAAGCGACATCCTTTTGCCGGAGGAACGAAGGCAAAAGATACAGCGGACAGCGCGACGGCAGCTCCACGACAGGTTTGCGAAGCGTTATGATTGCGCTGCCGGCACCCCCAAAAAAATAAAAAACGATCTTTAAATCTAGAAACTTGCCGTTAAACCTAGATAGAACGTGCGGCCATCGCCTGGCAAAATACCCGGGCCCGGATAACCTCCTGCGCGACGTGTAGCAAACATTTCGTTGGTGATGTTTGAACCACCAGCCGTAATAGTGTACTTTTTTAAGAATTTGTAAGCCAGCGACATATCGAAAATTTGATACTTATCGAGCTGCCCAACATTGCCATTTGCTGAAGGCGTTACCGTATTTTGGGCATCGGTAAAAACAGCCGAATTAAAGCGTCCTGAAGTTGAAAATGTAAAGCCCGACTTGGTGTATGTGAGTCCAACGGTATGAATGTAACGCGGTGCATTTTCGACGCGATTACCCGACAAATTGGTTTCGGTGATTAGAATATTTGGTGCTGTTCCTGAAGTTGACGTGATTCGAAAATCGTTGTAACGTGCGCTAATCCAAGAAAGTGTTCCAAAAACGTTTAAAGTTCCAAAACGTTCTGTTAACCCGAAAGCTTCTGTAAGGTTTAGATCGATTGACGACTCTACTCCTTTGTGTGTCGAAGCACCCAAATTTGTTCTAAACTGAAAGGTTCCGTTTGCAGGGTTGTTGTCGACGAACTGAGATACCACGCCAATACGGTCGTTATAACGCATGTAGAAATAACTTGCATCGACAGTAAGGAACTTGAAGAATTTTCCGCGAACACCTAAATCAATGTTATACCCTGAAGCATCTTTTAAATTTTCATCGACAACGTCGGTGGTTGCTGGTGGCGTTAAATCGCCGAACAAAACCGGACGATACGACTGCGAAACATTTCCGTACACTTGAATGCGTTTGGTAATGTCGTACTCCGCTCCTACTCCTGCTAGGAAAAATTGACGGTCGTTTGTTTTCTCAGGCAAAAAGATGCTATTGCCTTGATTGACTGCGAATAAACCAACTGCAACATTTTCGACATATTCCATACGCACGCCTGGAGTTACGCGTAATTTATCTGTTACAGAAAAGGTGTTTTCAGCGAATATGGCGATATTATTGGTTTTGAAGTGCAATCGACGCGTATAGCCGCCAACTTCGGATAAATCGAAATCGAAGCCGGTAGTTCCGCGTCCGTTTTGCTTACGAACTGTATTTGCATTGTAGAGACGTACGCCAAACGCCAGATCTTGTGTTAGATTAAAGAGTTGGTATTTGTAGAGTGCGCGCGATTCGACACCAACGTTTGCGTAGTAGTCGCGGTCTAAACGTCGATTTTTAAAATCGTTCGTTGCTGGATCGATTGCGTCTGGATTGGTAATTTGTTCGGTATTTCCAACGCTGTTTCGTTCGCCTACCAAACCGAAAAAAGTTGTATTTACAGAAAATGATTCGGTGAATTTTACATTGTATTTCAATGCAAAAACATGCCACGGCACATGGAACCAGTTACGGCGTCGCGCGCTTTGCTGTGCATCGGTTCTGAATTGGGCATCGGTTAAACCGCCGGGCTGCTGCACCACGTACTCCATGTTGGTGTATTCGAATTCCAGTTTATTCTTTTCGTTAAACTCGTATCCTAAATTTAGGTGCGAATTTCGAACGTTAAAGCGGTTGTTGTCGCGCCATCCGTTTCCGCTGCGCGATTGGTTGTATGCGGTGTAGGTAAACTTACCGACTTTGCCGCTGACCATATTAAAGGAACTCAACAAACCATAAGAACCCGCAGTATTTGAAGTGGTGAATGAAAACGGTTTGTCGTGATTTTTCTTGAGAATGTAATTTACGGTTCCGCCGAATTGTGGGCCGAATTGAAGGGAAGCGCCGCCGCGTACAAATTCGATACGCTCTACTGCTTCGAGAGGCGGATTGTAGTAGGCTTCTGGATATCCGAAAACGTCGGAAGAAATATCGTAGCCGTTTTGGCGTACGTTAAATTCCCAGCTACGATTCGGGCTAAGTCCTCGTGCGCCAATATTTACTTGCACGCCGCTACCATCGTTTTCCCACATTTGTAAACCTGGCGCTTTAATAAGTGCTTGGCGCATATTGTTGTTTGCGGTATTTGTAGTAAGATTTGAAACCACGTACACTTCCGATTTCTTTCCGTTGTAGATAATGTTATCCTTAGGGCCAACGATACGACCAGTATTGGTTGTCGTTTCAATAACAACATTATCTAATTGCTTGATGGTGTCGTTTAAGGCCAGATCGTGTTCCTGACTAAATGAAAAAGCAGCGAATAAAAGGGCGGAGAATAATACGATTGATTTCAATTTCCTAGATTTTGGTTGCAAAAATAGCAGCCTTATTTATTTAGACAAAATAAAAATAAGCTTTTTAATAAAAATTTTTCGCTTGTTCAGCGCGGGTATCTTTACTTTGAGGATTACATACGAGAAAAGCATGATAGAAGTTTTTGATGACGAACATTTTATGCGTCACGCCCTAGTTGAAGCGCGCCAGGCGTATGATCGCGATGAAATTCCGGTTGGAGCAGTTATTGTTGTGAAAAATACCATTATTGCCCGCGGCCACAACCTTACCGAATTGCTAAACGACGTTACGGCGCACGCTGAGATGCAAGCTATAACTGCCGCGGCAAACTACCTAGGCGGCAAATATTTAACGGGTTGCACACTTTACGTGACATTAGAACCTTGCCAAATGTGTGCAGGAGCTTTGTACTGGAGTCAGATTTCCAGAATTGTTTTTGGTGCGTCCGACCCGAAGCGCGGCTATCGAGCTATGGGCGCGCAGTTACATCCTAAAACAACGGTTTTAAGTGGTGTAATGGCCGATGAAGCATCATTATTGTTGCAGGAATTCTTTAAAAACAAACGAAAATAATCCAGTTGGCAACACATTGGCAAGATCTTAGCTATAATTTTATGAGATAAAGAACGTTATAAAAACCTAACCAATACTTTACTTATGGACAAACGAATTTTAGGCACTGTGATAATGGGTGCTTCAATAATCATTACGGCCTCTATACTTGGAAGCTCGTTTCGAAACCGCAATGCTAACGACGACACGATTTCAGTAATTGGCTTGGGAACTAAAGATTTTGTTTCCGACGAGATTCTTTGGTCGGCAAGTTTTACTACAAACTCGCCTGATATCAAAACAGCTTACACCAAGATCACGAACGACCAGCGAACTGTTTCGAATTTTTTCATCAGCAAAGGTTTCAAAACAACTGAATTTAACTTTGGCGCCATAAACTTTGAAAAGAAATTTCGTGAGGTTCGAATCGAAAATCCAAACAATACTTATCAAAACCAATATACGCAAGTATTCGACGGCTATGAAGCGCGTCAGACTATCATCTTCTCAGCTAAAAACAATCCTGATTTGATGAAACGAATTGAACAAGTCTCTAGCAAAACCTCAGAATTAATTAATAGCGGAGTCGAGCTCAGTTCTAATTCTGTTCAATATACGTATTCAAAATTACCAGGCTTAAAACAAAATCTAATTGAAAGCGCAACAAAAGATGCTCGTGAACGTGCCGAGAAAATTGTTGAAACGGGCAATGGCGATTTAGGGAAACTGAAACGTGCTACTTTAGGTGTTTTTCAAATTACTGGGCAAGGAAGCACAGAGGAAGACAGCTATGGAGGTATAAACGACACGTATTCGAAAAACAAAACCGCTCGGATTACCGTACGATTAGAATACGAACTGGACTAGCCAAATAATAATATGTTGCAGCCAACTTTGTAGAAAAAAACGCACGAAAAGAATTTGAGATTTAACATTAGATTCGTTTTAAATTAATACATTTACTTCGGTTTTATCAGTTCCCAAAATTGATATCGCTACTACTTTTTAGTTTTAAATTTTTTAATAATGAAGACCTCTTTTCCGCCAGAAAAGGGGTTTTTTATTGCGCAATAAATCTGCACTAAGCAAAACATTTGCGCAAAAGAAGATTTGGAACAACCATAGTCCACTACTCCACAGAGAAGCGCTGTTATGAAAACCGGTGCATAAATTCAATATTTTGGGCGTAACCCCGCTTATGCATCCTAACGAAAATGTATCGCTGGGCGGGGTCGGGCCGTTCGCTGCAAGTTGCGCCAAACGAGCCAAGCATTTGCAAGCTTTGGCATGGGCTTCCGTTGGTCGCCACACCAAACCGCAATTGCTAAGCCCGTTTCGCACAAGCTTTCCGCTGCCGTCCCTTACGCGGAAAATCGTTACCCATAAACGATGTGCTGTTTTTAATGATCTGAATGATCACGGGTTCGAAATTTGGAAACAACGCCATTTCGACTTTGCAAAAATGGAATCGTAATATTGCAATATTACCTCGAGTTAATAACCTCATTAACAATCATGTGAATGCGCTAGAACAAACACCTAAATCTAGATTTTCAAACTAAAAAACCATAACGGCATGCTCAAAATTAGCAACCTGAACTCGGTTTAAAAATTAACGTCAAAAAACATTTAAATGGTTGAATACAAGGCGCACTTTACTTGGGATACTGTAGTATCGCAAATAAATGCAACGAAGTAAGCAACCGTTTAAATGTTTAGCGACCGCGATTTACAAAGTTTTTGTGCTAGTCTAAATCTAATTGTATTGTGAAACCGCGATCTGACAAAGATTTTTAATCGAGTTCAGGTTAGCAGCAATCGCTTGCTTTTGCGCCTGTCGCTCTCGGTACAATTGCTAATCAAAAATACGGCTGCTGTGCGATTTCGCTTTTTGAGTTTCCTGCATAAAAAAAGCGCGGTCTTTCGACCGCGCTTCTTTGCTATATCAGAATGGCGTCTTAGTAACCAAATTTCTTAGTTACAACCGACTTATCTGTGGTAGTGATTTGAATCAACAACACTTGTTGCTCAGCACGTAGCGTATTCAATACGGTAGTGCTTGCATTGATGTCGTTTACTTCAAGAATCAATCGTCCGCGGATGTCAAATACTTTTACATTGTCCATAACGGCCGAACCGCTATTAATGTGTACTTGCGCATCTTTCTTGAACACAACCACTGCATTTGGATCCAACGATGGATTAT
>CALRVY020000140.1:0-7705 GCA_943371725.1 Pseudanabaena sp. UWO311
TAAGTGGAGAATATCGGAGTCGAACCGATGACCTCCTGCGTGCAAGGCAGGCGCTCTAGCCAGCTGAGCTAATCCCCCATATCTTCTAGCCGTTAGCTACCAGCTATCAGCAGTTAGCAGATTGTTGATGCCCAACTTCTAAAATTTCCGTAAACAATAAATAATTTTTTTTAGCTGTAAGCTTATAGCTGTAAGCTTCTTAGCTGTAAGCTTCTTAGCTGTAAGCTCTTTAGCTGTAAGCTGTTTGCTTTAAAAAAAGTAGTCCCGGGCAGACTCGAACTGCCGACCCCTACATTATCAGTGTAGTACTCTAACCAGCTGAGCTACGAGACTCTATGTATTTATTGTAAATCTTAAATTAACAGCAAGAGTAAAAGCACGTATCCTTTATGTCATTCGTACTCTAGAAAGGAGGTGTTCCAGCCGCACCTTCCGGTACGGCTACCTTGTTACGACTTAGCCCTAGTTACCGGTTTTACCCTAGGCAGCTCCTTGCGGTCACCGACTTCAGGCACCCCCAGCTTCCATGGCTTGACGGGCGGTGTGTACAAGGCCCGGGAACGTATTCACCGGATCATGGCTGATATCCGATTACTAGCGATTCCAGCTTCACGGAGTCGAGTTGCAGACTCCGATCCGAACTGTGACCGGCTTTATAGATTCGCGCCTCCTTGCGAAGTGGCTGCTCTCTGTACCGGCCATTGTAGCACGTGTGTAGCCCAAGGCGTAAGGGCCGTGATGATTTGACGTCATCCCCACCTTCCTCACGGTTTGCACCGGCAGTCTTGCTAGAGTTCCCGACATTACTCGCTGGCAACTAACAACAGGGGTTGCGCTCGTTATAGGACTTAACCTGACACCTCACGGCACGAGCTGACGACAACCATGCAGCACCTTGTAAATTGTCCGAAGAAATATCTGTTTCCAAATACGTCAATCTACATTTAAGCCTTGGTAAGGTTCCTCGCGTATCATCGAATTAAACCACATGCTCCACCGCTTGTGCGGGCCCCCGTCAATTCCTTTGAGTTTCAAACTTGCGTTCGTACTCCCCAGGTGGGATACTTATCACTTTCGCTTAGCCACTCAAACGCCTAAAGCGCTCAAACAGCTAGTATCCATCGTTTACAGCGTGGACTACCAGGGTATCTAATCCTGTTCGCTACCCACGCTTTCGTCCATCAGCGTCAATAAACTGTTAGTAACCTGCCTTCGCAATCGGTATTCCATGTAATATCTAAGCATTTCACCGCTACACTACATATTCTAGTTACTTCACAGCCATTCAAGCCCTACAGTATCAATGGCAATTTCACGGTTGAGCCGTGAGATTTCACCACTGACTTATAAGGCCGCCTACGGACCCTTTAAACCCAATGATTCCGGATAACGCTTGGATCCTCCGTATTACCGCGGCTGCTGGCACGGAGTTAGCCGATCCTTATTCTTACAGTACCGTCAATCTGCCACACGTGGCAGGGTTTCTTCCTGTACAAAAGCAGTTTACACACCATAGATGCTTCATCCTGCACGCGGCATGGCTGGTTCAGGCTTGCGCCCATTGACCAATATTCCTCACTGCTGCCTCCCGTAGGAGTCTGGTCCGTGTCTCAGTACCAGTGTGGGGGATCTCCCTCTCAGGACCCCTACCCATCGTAGCCTTGGTATGCCGTTACCATACCAACTAGCTAATGGGACGCATGCCCATCTTGTACCGATAAATCTTTAGTTATAAACCGATGCCGATTCATAACACCATTAGGTATTAATCCAAATTTCTCTGGGCTATCCCTATGTACAAGGTAGGTTGCATACGCGTTACGCACCCGTGCGCCGGTCTCAAAATAGCAAGCTATTTCTACCCCTCGACTTGCATGTGTTAAGCCTGCCGCTAGCGTTCATCCTGAGCCAGGATCAAACTCTTCATCGTAGATTATTATTATTTTAAGTAGTTGAAATCAATAATACCCACGCGACTCTTACTCTTTCTTAAATCTCAATATCAAGCATCGCTACTCAATATTGTGCTGTCAATTCAATATGTCTATGAACGTATCTTCTCTTTTCTAATCCCTCAACCCTTGCGGGTCAAAGCGGGTGCAAAAGTAATTAGCTTTTTTATTTCTGGCAAGAAAAAAGTAAAAAAAAATTTAAACCCCTTTTGCCGAAACGGACAACCAAAATAAAACATCTTTCTCAACTGTGCAAGAAATTTGTTGCTTATCTAAATCATCCCCAAAAAAACACAGAACTTACGCCGCTCCTGTTCGGTTTAGCGGGTGCAAAAGTAGTGTTTCTAAAGCCCCTTTTCCAAACTTTTTTGCAACTATTTTGCATTTATTTTTTAACTCGCTGATAGACAAAGGGGCAACAAAGCACTTTTTCGGGCACAATCATCCGCCCCAGGGACTGAAACGAAAAGCCGCGGCAGTTGAAAACCTGTGAAGGCCGCTGCGGCGCGGCGACCTTAGAAGCCCCGCCGTAGCGCAGCCGAACGGTTTGAAACAAACGCGCTTGAAGTGAAAGGCCCGGTGCGCGCCAACCTAATCGCAAACTATAAAACGGCGCGCAGGGGCCTAAAAAATAAAAATCGGGAAACAAAACTGATTTGACGCTGATTAAAAAAAAATCTAGATTGTACTAAGGATTTCAAAAAGCCGTAAACGAAAAAAGACCTGCAATTGCAAGTCTTTTCCGGTAAGTCAATATATTAAACGTTTATTTTACTTTGTTCAGAATAGCTTTGAAAGCTTCAGGATGATTCATCGCTAAATCAGCTAGAACTTTACGGTTAAGTTCGATTCCGGCTGCTTTTACCTTTCCGATAAATTGCGAATAGCTCATTCCCTCCAATCGTGCACCCGCGTTGATACGCATGATCCATAGAGAACGGAAATTTCTCTTCTTTTGTTTACGATCTCTGTACGAATACAACATCGCTTTCTCGACAGCATTCTTAGCAACTGTCCAAACGTTCTTTCTGCGACCAAAGAACCCTTTGGCCTGCTTCATCATTTTTTTTCTTCGTGCTCTTTTAGCAACCGAATTTACTGATCTTGGCATAATTTAATGTTTTTTTTGTAGCAGGCGCTCGACTTTCGAGACTTAATGGCCATACTCCATGGTTTAAAAATAATTTAACCTCGCAATTTTAGAATTAAACAATTCTCAATTGCTCTTTCACGCTTCGAAGATCACTAGTGTGAACTAAAGCTGAATGCGTAAGCGCTAACTTACGTTTCTTCGACTTTTTAGTCAGGATGTGGCTTTTAAAAGCGTGTTTCCTTTTGATTTTACCTGAGCCAGTAACTTTGAATCGTTTCTTAGCCGAGGATTTGGTTTTCATTTTAGGCATAATTTCCTAAGGATTAAATTGACTTACTATTATTGTGTTATTGCTTCTTTTTCTTAGGAGCAATAAATAAAATCATTCTTTTACCTTCAAGAACCGGCATGGCTTCCACCTTTCCGTATTCTTCCAAATCTTGCGCTAAACGAAGTAGCAAAATTTGTCCTTGATCCTTGTAGATAATCGATCTTCCTTTAAAAAATACAAACGCCTTGAGCTTTGCACCTTCTTTCAGGAATTTTTCAGCATTCTTGCGCTTAAATTCATAATCGTGCTCGTCGGTTTGTGGTCCGAAACGAATTTCTTTAACCACTACTTGAGTCGACTTTGCCTTCAAAGCTTTTTCGCGTTTCTTCTGTTCGTAGATGAACTTTTTATAGTCCATTATTTTACAAACCGGCGGAACGGCGTTGGGTGAAATCTCTACCAAATCAAGCTCTTGCTCGTCGGCCATGCGAAGCGCGTCGGATAATTTGTAAACACCCGTTTCGATGTTTTCGCCTACTAGACGAACTTCCTGAATTCCACGGATGTTGTTGTTGATGCGGTGTGCATCTTTCTTTTCGACCCTGGGTTGATACCCTCTGTTGTTTCTAATTGCTATGACTTAAATATTTTAAATTAAACGTTGAATGTCTTTAATGTTTTTGCGATTTCCTCGTTAACAACCGCTGCAAACTCATCTATACTCATCTTAATATTTTCGCGAGATTGCTGCACTCTACTGCGTACCGATACGGTATTTGTTTGTGCTTCTTCCTCGCCAACGATAAGCATGAACGGATATTTTTGTAACTCAGCTTCGCGTATTTTCTTGCCAATCGTTTCATTGCGATTGTCAATTAGGCCGCGAATTTCGTGATTTTCGAGCAACTGTAAAACTTTTTTCGCATAATTTTCATACTTCTCGCTAAGACACAAGATGATAGCTTGTTCTGGAATTAACCATAAAGGAAAGTTTCCAGCCGTATGTTCTAACAAGATTGCAATGAAACGCTCCATAGAGCCAAACGGAGCACGGTGAATCATTACCGGGCGATGCAACTCGTTATCTGCTCCTTTGTACGTCAGATCGAAACGCTCCGGCAAGTTGTAATCTACTTGAATGGTACCTAATTGCCAGTGTCTGCCCAGCGCATCTTTTACCATGAAATCGAGCTTCGGACCGTAGAAAGCCGCCTCGCCGTATGCCACAACGGTATTTAGCTGCTTATCGGCTGTTGCTTTGATGATGGCCGCTTCTGCCTTCTCCCAGTTTTCGTTACTACCAATGTACTTTTCTGGTTTTTCCGGATCGCGCAACGAAATTTGCGCTGTAAAATTCTCAAATCCTAGGGATCCGAAAACATACAGTACCAAATCAATTACGTTTTTAAACTCGGCATCCAGTTGGTCTGGCGTACAAAAAATGTGTGCATCGTCTTGGGTAAATCCGCGCACGCGAGTTAAACCGTGCAATTCGCCACTTTGTTCGTAGCGGTATACCGTTCCAAATTCGGCGTAACGTTTCGGTAAATCTTTGTACGACCAAGGTTTTACGTTGTACATTTCGCAGTGGTGCGGACAATTCATTGGCTTCAATAAAAACTCCTCGCCTTCAGCTGGTGTGTGAATGGGCTGAAAACTATCGGCACCGTATTTCGCGTAATGTCCGGAAGTTACGTACAGTTCTTTTTGCCCAATATGTGGCGAAACTACTTGCTCGTAACCTGCTTTCTTTTGTGCCTTCTTTAAAAACTGCTCTAAACGTTCGCGTAAAGCAGCACCTTTAGGCAACCACAAAGGCAAGCCTTGTCCAACACGCGGCGAAAACGTAAATAAATCCAATTCCTTACCAAGCTTTCGGTGGTCGCGACGTTTCGCTTCTTCCAACAGCTCTAAATAATCGGTTAAATCTTTTTGTTTTGGAAACGATATCCCGTAAACACGCGTTAATTGCTTGTTTTTCTCGTCGCCGCGCCAATAGGCACCTGCCACGCTCATGATTTTCATCGCTTTAATCAAGCCTGTATTTGGAATATGACCACCGCGACACAAATCGGTAAACGAGCTGTGATCGCAAAACGTAATGGTTCCGTCTTCCAAATTCTCGATCAATTCTACTTTATAGGTATTGTTCTCTGCTTTATAAAAGGCCAACGCATCGGCTTTAGTTGCCGAACGCATTTTGAATTCGTGCTTTTCGCGAGCAATTTCCAGTACGCGATCCTCAACTTTTTTAAAGTCGGCATCGGTAATTCGCGATTCGCCAAAATCAACATCGTAGTAAAATCCGTTTTCAATCGCCGGACCTATAGTTAATTTAGCATCTGGATAAAATTCGAGTATCGCTTGCGCCATCACGTGCGAGGTCGAATGCCAAAAAGCTTTTTTTCCTTCGGCATCGTTCCAAGTATAAAGTACCAGCTTCCCATCGGTGGTTAGCGGCGTGGTCGTTTCAATCGTCGTTCCATCAAAAGATGCTGAAATAACGTTGCGTGCCAAACCTTCGCTGATGCTTTTCGCCACATCAAGCGCGCTAACTCCGGACTCGTAATCTCTAACCGAGCCGTCGGGAAGTGTAATGTGAATCATAATTTTTTAAAATTTAACGTGCAAAGATAGCCAATGCGCCGAAGCAAACAAGATGAATTTGATATAAACCTGAGTTCCATTAAAAATCATTGTCAGATCGCTTGAAATCAGCTAAATAACTGATTATCATTTGTATTTTATAATAGTTGAACGTCTCAAAAATAAAACCATCTCAGGCAACTTTTCAATTACACACATCGATTTTTTATTCAGAGCTTCTTTTAGATTCGAGCTAATTCAGGCAAATGATTCCAATAATCGGTATTCGTTCCCTAATAAAACCTGAGTTCGATTTAAAAATTGAACTCAGGTTTTAAAAAAATCTTGTTACAAAATCGAGGAATTAGCTACTTATTCCATTGTATAAGCACGACTCGTTTCAGTAGAACGCACCAGATAAAAAAGGTATATGAACAAGCACGTTTACAGCGATAAACAAAATAACCACATTCGAATTTCGGCATTCGAGAGCTTCGCAGGAACAACGCAATTCAATCAAATTGCAGCCAAATTCGTTGTTTCTGGAGCCGAAACGTACATTATAAACGGAAAGCGATTTTTGGTAAAGCAAGGTGAGTACATCATTGGTAATAACAACCAGTACTGCGAGGTACACATCAACCAAAATACGGTTGGTTTATGCATTGATATTGCGCCCCATATTATTACCGAAATCACCGAAAGTATATTTGACAACACCGATTTTCAGCACTTTATTATTTCTGATAAATTCTTGATTAACAAATACAAAGCGCAACACACCCAGCTCGGACATCAGCTAAACAAGCTTTCGCGCACGTTGTTGGTCGACAATCAGAACAGTTTGCTTTCGCACGAGCTTTTTTACAGTATTGGAGAAAGTATCGTTCGCGATCAAACTATTATTTTCGAGCAGTATTCGAAATTACGTTACAAAAAACAGCTTGTTAACGAGACCGTTTTTCGCAATTTATTAAATGCCAAAACGGTAATCGACGATAACTTTTTGCAACCCATCACCATTTCCGAACTTACGCAAGAAGCGTGTATGTCGAAATACGATTTTATCCGCCGATTTAAGTCTACATTTCTGGTTACGCCGTTTCAATATGTACTCAAAAAGCGACTCCTTCACGCCAAAGCCCTTTTACTTCAAGGCGAAAGAATTGCCAAAGTAGCCGTTATTACTGGATTTGCTGATACAGCTGCTTTTAGTAAAGCGTTTAAAAATCAGTTTGGCTGCGCACCATCTACTTGGGTTAACTAATTTTTGTATTTGGGCGTTCCGGCGGGTCGTTCCTCCGGCGCCGTCGGGCTATTCGCGGCAATTCAAGTACGCCGTTTGGGCGCTTTTGCAAGCAATAAACCGGCTTCTTGGGTCGCCGTTTTCTCACTGCAAAAACTGCCCACGGCATCCTTTCATTTCTGCTGCTATCCCTAACGCAAAAAACGAACGGAGATTTATTTTTAGAAGCCCGTTTCGATAGCAACCAGAATCGAATCATTCACCACTTTACGTTTCTTTTTGGGGAAGCTAGTCCCGATAGCTATCGGGATTGATGATTTCATCATTTTACGAATCATTTCCCCTCCCGAACCCGCGTATCGCCATTGCCTGAGCCTGTCTAAGGCTGTTGCGATTTTTTGGTGGCTTGACACGTTCTGTGTTTTCCTCATCAGCCAAACATTCTAGAAAATTCTGTGAGCTTCGGCGTTTTCTGTGCGCTTAAAAAGCTGGTGTGTGAGCTCGTCGAAGGAAAAACATTGTGCCCTTTGTGAAAAACTTTGAGAAACTTTGTGCTC
>CALRVY020000141.1:0-7653 GCA_943371725.1 Pseudanabaena sp. UWO311
TTTTCAGAAATGTAACCCACTTGCTTTTTCCTGAAAGTGCGTTAAAATTAAGAGTCAGATTTTGGCTCAACCTATTTACGTGGGAAGGAACAAAAACTTGATTGGGAAGAAAGACGCGAATATAAATGGCTTGGTCGGGAAAAGGTGCAATTTCGAATTCTTCTAATTCTTTAATTCCATTGTTGTTATAATCGTTCCACATATACAAACCGCGACCCGGTTCTACGGCGAGATACGAAAATTCCTGTTGTGCGACAGCTCCCGAACTGTTTTCATAAGTTGTGCCTATTACTAAAAGTCTTTTTAAATAGCGTCCGTTAAAAGTAATTCGGCTGTTGAGGGAAGGTTGGTTTTCGATGTTCTGATCTTCAAAGACGAGATTTCTGTAAGCGGCAAACAACATCAAATCTTGTTTTTCGGATTGGAGAATTCGCGAACGCAGCGAATACGTTAACGAACGATTTACCCGCTCGAGTTGCTGAGATTTGAGCGAATCGTTGTAACGCAATTGCACACCACCTTCAACAAAAACGCTAAGGCTATCCCCTACTCCAATTCGGCCGCCGAACTCATTAAATCGCTGACTCAAATTCGACAATGTTTGTGTTGGTTTCAAGCGCTCTACATTGTCTTCGGCTGCATGTGAAGCCGCTAGCCACATTCTTTTCTTGGGAGCAAATACGATTTTGGTGTTGTTTCGAAGAAAAGTCGAATTAGCGGCGTTTCCAGCTGAATTTAAATAACTAAACTGTTGAAAAACGCGCCACTTGTTGGATGAATAATTGCCGTCAAAAAGTTGTCGTACACCCGAATAATTACTGCCAAATTGTAGCACTTCGGTTCGGTAATTCGCCACGCCTTTATTGTTGAGATTAACGCTTAAACCTGCTGATGCAAATTTCTGATCGCCGTTTTGCAAGCCTACATTCCAATCGCGGTTAAATTCTATACTAACAGCGCGTTCAACTGTTCTAAAATTCTCGCCGATAAATTGAGCCGATCCAAACAGATAGGTTTTAAGCTTTTTCTTGAGAATTAGTTGTCGCCCTTCGAGATTTAATGCAAGACCAGTATTGTTTTCATCGCCGATATCACTAAACAAATTTCGATCGTTTAAGCTGCCAGCTAGTTCTGCTTGAAAGGTCGTTTTTTCTTCATTTCGATAGGTTGTTGCCAGCTGAAACATTTGGAGTTTTTCAGGAGCAATTAACCGAATAACGGGCTCAAAACTACCTTGTAATACACCGTTATTTGGCGCTCGATA
The DNA here is from genome assembly GCA_943371725.1 of Pseudanabaena sp. UWO311. GTDB lineage: Bacteria > Bacteroidota > Bacteroidia > Flavobacteriales > Flavobacteriaceae > Flavobacterium. Next base: position 1,265 of record CALRVY020000141.1, read on the forward strand.
GCTGTAAATTTTTCCAGTTCCTGTGGTGTTTTCAAGTACGTAATTGCCGTTGCCTTGTCCGACGTCGGTAAACCGAACGTTATACAGTACGTCTTCTGGATTGGTAGAATAAACATAGATTTCAATAGCGCCGAGCAGTTCTTTTCGGTATTGAATTTTATTTTCATCGAAGGGTTCTTCAGATTCAGAAGGCGCAATCATTAGACGCTCATCGTCGCCTGCATTTTTTAATACTTCAACTTGTTGTTCAGATAAGCTCTGTTGCAACGGCTGATTTTTAACGTCGCTTTCCGAGTAAATAGCGCCGCTTATTTGCCATTTTTCCGTTTGGTGAGAAGCGCCGCCGTATGAAACCACACGAGTGAAATTACGTTCAGCGTATTGGTATTCGATGTTAATTCGCATTTCAGAAGTAATTTGAAACAAAGGTGTGAAAGTGACTTCTCCAGCATTATAATCGATGGTGTACTGATTGTTTTCGCCTCTTTGAAGTAAAATACCGTTCACAAACACACGTTCCGAACCACTAATTACCAGAATAAATGTTTCTCCATTTGCGCCCGTTAAACGGTACGGACCTTGATTTCCTTCTGTTCCAGTAAACGTACTTCTAGCGTAAGCACCACGAACTAAAGCTGCCGACGCAAAAACATTGGTTTCTGCGGTTTCATCGCCAAATTTAAAATGGGTTTTTACGCCTTGAACTTTCTTACTAAAATTCAAAAAGCGAGACGTTCTGTTTTCTAAAAACAAATCTCCAGCACGAATATTCCATCGAGCGGCCGCTAATTCGATGAAAATTTGGTCGAATTCGTCTAAACGCTGACTGTAGCCGTTAGCTTGCGCTGGAATATAACTGTCTTGAATACTGGCACGCAGGGTAATTTTATCGGACAACTTTCCTGAAATTTGCAAATCTAAAGTTGAATTAACAACGGCGTTTTGATTGTTTCCCACAGTGATACCTCGAGTGATACTGCCTTGCGAATTTAAGCCTTCAAAAGGAAAAGTTTTATTGGAAACCCGATCGGCTGTTGGAGCAATCACACCACTTCCCACAATTTTATCGGCAGCGTACTTTGCATACGTTTGCGTAAGGAAATCGGGATATTTGCTGTATTTAACGAGTATTTGCGTGTTTTTAAGTCGCTGATCTTTGATATACAATCGCGCTTTTGAAAAATCAACTTGATAACGACTTGGATCTAAAGGTTGATTGTTTTCATCGTAGATTTCAAAATCAATTTTACGAATACTAGCGCTATCAATCTGAATACTATCGGTTTCGATAAAGAATGTATTTTCTCTGTTTAGCGAATATTCTTTTTGTGCTGAAGCGATCCAGCAGCAAAAGAACAATACAACTACGAGCATTCTTTTCTTCATGAAAACAAATTTCAATCGATTCGGCAATTGTAAATAAACCCATTTGAACACTTATGTAGCAATGGAATCAATACAAAACCGTTGATTAGAAACGTCAAAAGAACGAATTCATTTTTTGCGATTCGCACTTTTGTAGTTGTAAACCGGGATTTTTTCAAAAACCGATTGGCGAAAACCTATTCTTTGGTCACAATTTGAATGGTTTCGCGGCTTGCTTGTTTAATCATAACTGTTTTCCCAGCGGTAACTTCTGCTGCAGCTTCTTCGGTAAAATGACGGATGGTGTAAAGCGAAACGTTCTCATTGTAATACACTTTGAATTGTTTCGAAAGCTCGGCGCGAAGTTTTTGAAAATTATCGAATTTATCTTCCAAACATAAAGAGAATGAAATGGCTGAATTTTGAATCAAGCTCACTTTCATTTTATATTTATGAAGAAGGGCGAACACGCCAGCGATGTGATCTTCCATAATGAAAGAGAAATCCAACGATGATAATGAAATCAAGTATTGATTCTTCTTAACGATGAAACAAGGCATGCTCGGAATTAAATCTTTTCCTTTAGACACCGTAGTTCCTGGCAACAGCGGATTTACAAACGACTTAACATGCAACGGAATTTCTTTGCGCTGCAGCGGCTGTAAGGTTTTTGGGTGAATAACTGTTGCACCGTAAAATGCTAATTCAATAGCTTCGCGGTACGAAATTTGTTGCAGCATTTGCGCATTTTCAAAATAACGCGGATCGGCGTTCAAAACTCCCGGAACGTCTTTCCAAATGGTAACCGATTGTACGTTTAAACAATAGGCAAAAATAGCAGCGGTATAATCGGAACCTTCGCGACCTAAAGTTGTGGTGAAATTATTCTCATCGGCGCCTAAAAATCCTTGCGTAACATACGTTCCGTACTGACTTATTTTCACAGCGATTTGGCGTTGCGTGGCATCCCAATCAACAGTTGCGTCGCGGTAATTATTGTCGGTAGCAATTAATTCACGAACGTCGAGCCACGTGTTTCTGATGTCGGATTCGGTTAGAAAGCACGACAGGATTGCCGAAGAAATCAATTCACCATAGCTTACAATTTGATCGTAAACGTAATTGTAATTTGATGATTTATTGGATTTTAGAAAGTCGGCTAAATTGGTAAAAAGCGCTGCTACTTTTTGGTGCGCGGCGTGATTTGTATCTGGAAATAAATGGTTTAAAATATCGAAATGATACTTTTTAACTTCTTGAATCGCGGTTTCGAGCTCCGATGATTGCGAAATGTATTGTTTAACCACTATTTCGAGTGCATTTGTAGTTTTGCCCATAGCCGAAACCACGATTAAAGTATCGGTAGCACCTACTTGTTGCAATACACTAACTACATTTCTAACCGACGCGGCGTCTTTCACAGAAGCGCCACCAAATTTGAATACTTTCATATTTTAGAATGCTGCTTTTGCCGTTTTTCAGCAGAAAAAATAACGGCGTTTCGAATTGAGCGGCAAATATACGGTTTGTAGCAATTTTGAGTGTAAAAATGGAGCTATCACTGGACGTATTTATGCGCTAAAGCTGAAAAACTTTCATTTCACAGTAACTCTTTCGGGGCGAATTGTCGTCGGAAAGTACACAAACAATCTATTTCGCTACTTCTTCAACAAAAACAACCGTTTCTTTATGCCGTTATAGAAGCATAAGTAGTATAAATTGCGATATTTGTACCGAACTACAACGATTTCGCAATGGAAGAACGCAACAAAACGCTCGGAGAATTTATTATTGAAAAACAAGCTGAATTTAAGTATTCGTCGGGCGAGCTTTCCCGAATTATTAACTCGATTCGGTTGGCGGCAAAAGTCGTGAATTACAAGGTAAATAAAGCTGGATTGGTCGATATTGTAGGAGCAGCTGGCGAACAAAACATTCAAGGTGAAGATCAGCAGAAACTTGATGTGTACGCCAACAATGTTTTCATCCAAACGCTTATTAACCGCGAAATCGTCTGCGGAATTGCTTCTGAAGAAAACGACGACTTTATTACTGTTGCTGGTCCAGACAACAACCACAACAGCAAGTACGTTGTATTGATGGATCCGCTCGACGGCAGCAGCAACATCGATGTAAACGTTTCTGTAGGAACAATCTTTTCGGTTTTTCGACGCGTTACACCTATCGGAACACCAGTTACTTTAGAAGATTTTCTTCAACCCGGAACCATGCAAGTAGCTGCTGGATATGTCATTTACGGAACTTCCACCATGTTGGTTTATACAACAGGTCATGGAGTAAACGGTTTCACGTTAAATCCGGCTATCGGAACGTTTTACCTTTCGCATCCCAATATGCAATTCAAGCCCGATGGCAATATCTATTCGATTAACGAAGGGAATTACGTGCACTTTCCGCAAGGTGTGAAAGATTACATCAAGTATTGTCAGTTAGAAGAAGAAGATCGGCCCTATACTTCTCGCTATATTGGTAGTTTGGTTTCCGACATTCACCGAAATATGATAAAAGGCGGCATTTACATTTATCCAACGAGTTCAAAAGCGGCAAGGGGAAAATTGCGTTTGTTGTACGAATGCAATCCGATGGCGTTTATTGCCGAACAAGCCGGCGGAAAAGCCTCAGATGGCTTTACTCGAATTCTCGAAATCAAACCAACCGAACTGCACCAACGCGTTCCGTTTTTCTGCGGAAGCTACAACATGGTATCGAAAGCTGAAGAATTTATGGCAAAAGCAAAACAATAACAGACCTAATAAAAAGGCATAAAAAATCCGACTTTAGGGTCGGATTTTTTATTGTTGTTAGTATTACTTATTCATGTGCTGCATTTCGTACACGAAAGTATCTAGATCAACTGAAAGCACTAATAAAGACAATGCTTTATCGACGATGTACTTGACGTTACTCGGCGTAAAACCAAGCGCTAAGGCAAACCGCGTAAGGATGTCCTTTTGTTTCGGCCCGGCTTCGTTGTGTGCATAAACCATTCTACTCAAATCGTACAAACGCTCTAAACGCTGTGTGTGCAAATACGGCGGATTGATTGGGTATTTGAACGGATTCGCTACAATTTCCGCGTATTCTTCTGCCGAAATCTCCAATTGATTCGCAAGCTTGTCTAAAAATACTTTTTCTTCGGTATCCAACACGCCGTCTTCCATGGCAACGCGCACAATTGAGGCAAAATGACCTTTATTTCTGTCTTTAAAACCACTATCGAATAAATCTGAAATCGACATACTAAAATTTTTGTGTTACACCACAAATATAAATGATTTTAACGGGTAGCGTAAATAACTTTAACTGCGGTTTTGCGAAAATTCTCGACCTGTCAGGTAGAATTAAAACGACAGTTCATAACGAATAGTAGATTTTTGTAAGTTTACATCCCAACTACTACTGTAATGTCAGACTTTCTTGTTTTTTTCGAGATTGGTTTACGCCATGTTCTCGATATCAACGCATACGATCACGTGCTTTTTCTTATAGCACTTACTATTCCCTACTCATTTTCAGACTGGAAACGCGTGTTGTTACTCGTCACTTTCTTTACAATCGGGCATACCCTTTCGCTTTTATGTGCCGTTTTAGGTTTACTTTCCGTTCGAGTAGAGCTCATCGAATTCTTAATTCCTGTCACGATTTGCATCACTGCTTTATTCCATTTATTCACAGCTGGGAAAAACAGTCGTAAAGACAATATTACTGTAGTTTCCTTTATTACTATTGGTTTCGGACTCATCCACGGACTCGGATTTTCAAATTACTTCAACGGATTACTTCCCGGGAAACCTTCCGAAAAAATAATACCCTCGCTTGAATTTGCGCTCGGAATTGAAGCCGCTCAGCTTATCGTGGTACTAGTAGTATTACTGATTTCGTATATTGTACAAACCTTCTTCAGATTCTCAAAAAGAGATTGGTGCCTTACCGGATCGGCTTTTGTTTTGGGAGTTGTAATTCCTATGCTAATAGCAACAAAATTTTGGTAGCTTTACGCTGACAAAATTGCTAACTGTTGAATCCGCAAAAAATTAATAAATACGACAAAGCCTACTTACGCATTGCCGCAGAATGGAGCAAACTGTCGTACTGCAAACGAAAAAAAGTTGGTGCGATAATCGTTAAAGATCGAATGATTATCTCCGATGGCTACAACGGAACTCCAAGTGGTTTCGAAAACTGTTGCGAAGATAACGAAGGGTTAACTAAATGGTATGTGCTTCACGCCGAAGCCAATGCTATTTTAAAAGTAGCTCGATCTACACAAACCTGCGACGGCGCAACACTTTACATCACACTGTCACCTTGTAAAGAATGCAGCAAACTCATTCACCAAGCCGGTATCAAACGTGTAGTTTATCAAAACGGTTATCGCGACGATGCCGGGCTCGAATTTCTGCGTAAAGCAGGCGTAGAAATCATACAAATTGAAGACTTTTCAGAATTATGAAAATTTCAAAAATCTATCTGCCCGTTCTCGTATTCGCATCCATCGCTCTAGGAATTATCTTGGGGTCTACCCTTAATTTCTCAAGCCAACCGCGTTCGCTATCCGCAAAAGATAAAATTGAAAGATTGTTAAACGTCATTGGAAACGAATATGTGGATAGTGTGGCAACCGACACTCTAGTAGATAAAGCAATCGGACAGTTACTCGGACAACTCGACCCGCATTCGGTTTACATTAACGCCGATGAAATGACTCAAGTGAGCGAAGAACTAAGCGGTAATTTTGTTGGAATCGGAATTTCGTTTCTTATGTTGCGCGATACCGTGACAGTTACCAAAGCTTTGCCCGGCGGACCCGCCCTTGCAGCCGGAATAAAACCAGGCGATAAAATTTTATTCGAAGGAAAAAACAAACTGTTTGGTAGAAAATTACCTGCCGACTCCCTTTTTAAATTTCTAAAAGGCGAACCCGATAGTGAGGTAGCGCTGAAAATCTTCCGCAAAAGCGAAAATAAATTCAAATCGCTTCGTTTCAAAAGAAGGCAAGTGCA
>CALRVY020000142.1:0-7592 GCA_943371725.1 Pseudanabaena sp. UWO311
GGGCGTTGAAATCGACGAGGAAGGAAAAATTACTGTTAATGGAAAAGAGGTAAACAATATTTTAGTGAATGGAAAACCGTTTTTTGGAAAAGACGGGAAAATCGCGACGCAAAATTTACCTGCTGAAATAATTGAAAAGGTGCAAGTTACCGATACAAAAACCAAATCGGAAGAGCTTTCTGGCGAAGCGGCTTCGAGCGAAAACAAAACCATTAATTTAACGATCGACGAAAAGAACGATAAAGGGCAGTTTGGAAAAATTACGGCCGGCTACGGCTCCGACGAGCGCTACGAATCGAGTTTGTTGTATAATCGATTTAATGGCGATCAAAAAGTGAGCGTGCTGGCTTCGTCGAACAACATCAATTCGATTGGTTTCTCGATGGACGAGATTTTTGACAACATGGGTGGCGGAAGAGCACGTTCGGTTTACTACAACGACAACGGTAGTTTTGGAATCAACAACATGAATTTTGGCGGCGGCGAATTCGGAATTACGCAATCGAGTTTAGTTGGTCTTAATTATCAAGACAAATGGTTTAAAAAAGTAGATAATCAAGCTTCTTACTTTCTTTCTAATAGCGAAACAGAAAACGACAACCGAAGCAGTCGGATCAATTTCCTGCCTACGGGAACCACAATAAGTGATTCGGAATCCAGAACTCGTGCTTTTTCAAATGCACATAATTTCAGTTCGGAGTTTGAATACAAGATCGATAGCACCGCAACCGTTTTTTTTGCACCTTCTTTGGCAAAATCATTGGCAAAGAACTACCAAACGCGCAGTCAGGTAACGCGCGATGAAGCTGGAAACATTCTCAACGACACGCAATTGCAAGACAATTCACGTTCGGAAAACGACAGGTTTACGGGAAACTTGAATTACAACAAGCGTTTTAAAGGGAAGCAAATGCTTAATTTAGATGCTTATTTTGAAACGAATCGCAGGGATAATGTAACGCAAACGGCTTCTGCAACTATTTTCGCCGATCGCCCAGACGATATTCGAAATCAAAAACAAAACGACACCAATAAAAGCAACACTTTTAATCTGAATTCTGAATTTACGGCGAAACTAACCGACTCAACGCGGTATGCCATTAACATAGGATACGAAGCACAACGGTTGCGAACGTCTTTGCAAACACTTGATTTTGATGCAACTTCCGGCGATTTCACCGATTTAAACGCGCCGCAATCAAACGATCTGCGAAGCATCACTCAAAAGGTTCGTTCGTCGGTCGGCTTACGCTGGAATAGAAAAAACTTTAATTTTAGTTCCAATTTGGGTTTCGATTTGGTGAACTTTGAGAATCAATCGAACTACCTCGGAATACGAACCGATTTGAACAAGAATTATGTTTTCCCAAACGCCAGCGCATACCTAAGCTATAACTTCTCCGAAAAGAAAAGTCTATATTTTAACTACGATTACGATGTTCAGCTGCCTTCTGCCGAACAAATTTTACCGATCGAAAATTTATCAAATCCATTGAATACGATTCGTGGAAACGGTAATCTAAATCCGACCTACCAACACAATGTTTACTTTTCTTATAACAATTACGACTGGGCCGAACGTGCCGGATTTTTTACCTACAGCGGCTTTGATTACATCACCAACACCATCGTTTCAAGTACCGTTTTTGACGACAGTTTTAAAGCTGTAACCACATTCGAAAATGTAAGCGATACCTATAATTTTTATTTTGGTGGAAATTACAGCAAAAGCTACAAGAAAGAAATACGCACCTTCAAATGGAACGTTGGTTTGAATTTGCGTGGCGATTTATCGCGCGGACTAACCAATGCCGTAGCCTTTACCAGCGAAGGTTACCGAATTACACCTCGAGTAAACCTTACCTATAGTTTGGATAAAATTATCGACATTATTCCCTCCTACACGTACACTTACTTTGTAACGAACTATACCAATTACATCATCGAAAACGCTACCAACTTTCTGCACCGTGCGCAGTTACAGTTTACGAGTTACGTTCCTAAAAACGTGATCGGTGGTATCGACCTTTCGTACAATTACAACTCGAATATCGCCGATGGTTTTAGAAAAGATTTTTATTTAATGAATGTCAGCTTGGGCTACGAATTTTGGAAAAAACAGCTTATCGCGAAGGTAAAAGTGTACGATTTACTCGACCAAAACCTAAACGCACGACGCACGATCACGCCAACGGCAATTATCGACTCGGAAAATACGGTACTTCGTCGTTATGTGATGTTTTCGCTCACGTATAACTTAAAATCGTTTGGCGAAAAGAAAGAAAGCGGATCACTAATTTTTCACTAATAATTTGAACTTGTTTTAGTTCTTGATTTTAAGGCGTTCGATTTGAAACATGGAGGTGCTTTTTGAGAAGTTAGTCCGGTTGGCTGTCGGGATCGTTGCGATAGCTGTTGGAACAGGCTTCTAGCACGTACGCTGGCAACGATTTTCTGCGTTAAGGATGGCAACGAAAATCCTGTTTTGCGCTGCCGCTTACGGCGCAAAACAGATTGTAGTGAACAGCCTGACGGCGGCCGTACGGACATTCCGTTTGCGAAGCTTTGCGATTTGAGCCGCTGGAACGCCCAGAAAAAGAAATCCATTTACGATCCCTGAATATTATGGCTACGCTTCGTAATTTTCGTAGTACACATCGGCGGGCAACTGAGGTTTTAGAGAAGCAGCTACGGCAAGTGCATCGCAGCGTTCGTTTTGAGGATGTGCATTATGGCCTTTAATCCATTGAAAAGTTACCCGATGTTTTCGATAAACAATTAAAAATCGTTTCCAGAGATCTGGATTTTTCTTGTCTTTAAATCCTTTTTTTTGCCAGTTAAAAACCCAGCCTTTCATAACGGAATCGACAACATATTTAGAATCGGACACCACCAAAACCTCTGCATTTTCAATTCGGATTTGTTCCAAACCTACAATTACGGCTAGCAGTTCCATTCGATTATTGGTTGTTAAACGAAAGCCGCCCGAAAGTTCTTTGTAATGAGAGGTTCCTTCTTGAGCCAGAATAACTCCAAATCCGCCTGGTCCGGGGTTTCCTTTAGCAGCGCCGTCTGTGAAAATTAAAATTCTACTCATTTGGTATAAGAATTTTCTCAATTACAGCAGCGAAGTGCAAGTGCTCAAGGGCTTGTATTTCAGAGGCAATAGCTTCGGGCGAATCGCAGTTTGAAATATTCGTTTGGACTTGAAAAATTAGGGTTCCTTCGTCGTAGTGTTCGTTTACAAAATGAATTGTGATACCCGATTCGCGTTCTTTTGCTTCGAAAACAGCTCGATGAACATGCATGCCATACATGCCTTTACCGCCGTATTTAGGCAATAATGCCGGATGAATATTGATGATTTTATTGGGAAACGCGGCTACCAAATACGGAGGAACTTGCAAAAGAAAACCGGCTAAAACGATTAAATCGGGCGAATACAAGTTGAGTGTGTCTAAAAATTTGGGGGCGGAAAAGTCGTTTTTAGAGAATAATACTATCGGAATTCGATTTTCTCTGGCGCGGTCAATCACGCCTGCTTTTGGGTTATTACAGAAAATAGCGGCTACTCGAACGTGCGTCGATGCTTGAAAATACTGATGGATATTTACAGCATTGCTGCCGCTTCCGGATGCAAATAGGACAATGTTTTTCATGGCGGTTAATCGAATACAAAGGAACAGCTTTTGACCAAAAACGCATGCACTTTGAAACGAAAGTGTATAACTATTTGTAGTTTTTCGGCTACTTCAATCATTTTAATTTAAAGTTTTTTATTTTTGCCAACAAATTAAATTTAAAAACAAGAAATTATGTCGGACATTGCATCAAGAGTAAAAGCGATCATCGTAGACAAATTAGGTGTAGACGAAAACGAAGTGGTAACAGAAGCAAGCTTCACGAATGATTTAGGAGCTGACTCACTCGACACAGTTGAATTGATTATGGAATTCGAAAAAGAATTTGATATTCAAATTCCAGACGATCAAGCAGAAAACATCGCTACTGTTGGTCAAGCAATTTCTTATATCGAAGAGGCTAAAAAATAATACTAACAATCCCGCTGCTGTTCGCTTGCGGGATTTTTATTTTTTAAAAATCAGACTGTATTCCAGTCAACAGCATTATATACCTATGTTTCATTGTTGAATAATCAATTGAACATAGGTATTATTTTTTTACTTTTATCGCATAAAATTGTAGTATATGAGCTTGAAACGAGTAGTAGTAACCGGCTTAGGAGCCTTAACTCCAATCGGAAACTCTGTTGCCGAATACTGGGACGCCTTAATTCAAGGCAAAAGCGGCGCAGCTCCCATTACCTATTACGACACTGAAAAACACAAAACCAAATTCGCTTGCGAAGTCAAAAACTTCAATATCGAAAATTATATGGATCGCAAAGAAGCGCGCCGATTGGACAAATTTGCCCAATATGCTATTGCTGCCAGCGACGAAGCCATTAAAGACGCCGGAATCACCCACGACAATGTAGATAAATATCGCGTAGGTGTTATTTGGGGCGCTGGAATCGGCGGCTTAGAAACCTTCCAAGAAGAGGTAATGTACTACGCAAAAGGCGACGGTACGCCGAAATTCAATCCGTTCTTTATTCCTAAAATGATAGCCGACATTGCGCCTGCACACATTTCGATGCGAAACGGCTACATGGGACCAAATTATACCACTGTTTCGGCCTGCGCATCGTCGGCAAATGCGCTTATCGACGCGTTTAATTACATCCGATTAGGTGTATGCGATGTAATTATCTCTGGCGGATCAGAAGCAGCCGTAACTATTGCAGGTATGGGTGGTTTTAATTCGATGCATGCATTATCGACAAGAAACGATAGTCCGCAAACAGCCTCTCGCCCATTCGACGCTACCCGCGATGGGTTTGTACTCGGCGAAGGTGCTGGAGCTATCGTGCTCGAAGAATATGAACACGCCAAAGCTCGTGGAGCGAAAATCTATTGTGAAATTGGCGGCGGCGGAATGTCGTCGGATGCGTATCACTTAACTGCTCCACATCCCGAGGGAATCGGTGTCATTGCCGTAATGAAAAATACCTTGCGCGACGCTAACATGAACCCGGAAGATGTAGATCACATCAATACACACGGAACCTCAACACCATTGGGCGACGTTGCCGAATTAAAAGCGATTAGTGCTGTTTTTGGCGAACATGCTAAAAACATCAATATTAACTCTACGAAATCGATGACAGGACATTTGCTCGGAGCGGCGGGGGCTATCGAAGCAATTGCGTCTATTTTGGCTATGAAGTACGGAATTGTTCCGCCAACTATCAATCACGAAACCGTGGATGAGAATATTGATCCTTCTCTAAACCTTACACTCAACAAAGCACAAAAACGCGAAGTAAAGGTAGCAATGAGCAACACTTTTGGTTTTGGAGGTCATAACGCTTGTGTTTTATTTCGTAAACTCGAAGACTAACCATGCGTTTCCTAAAAAAGATATTTACCAAATCCCGCGCTGAAACAGGCGGGATTTTTTTTACCGAAGTGTCAAATATCTTAGGATTTGCACCCAAAAATATCGCACTTTACGAAGCGGCATTTACACACCGTTCCACCAATAAAACCGATACAAACGGAAACGTAGTTAGTTACGAACGTTTAGAATTTCTAGGCGATGCCATGCTCGGATCGGTAGTTGCCGCACATTTGTTTAAAGAAGTGCCTAGTGGCGACGAAGGGTATCTGACCAAAATGCGCTCAAAAGTAGTGAGCCGCGAGCACTTAAACGAGTTGGGAAAAGACCTTAATTTAGTGCGCTTAGTTGAAAGCAAAGTATCGCCAAAACACTTTGGTGACAATATTCATGGAAACATTTTTGAAGCGTTGGTTGGCGCACTTTTTCTCGATCAAGGATACGAAGGCTGCGAAAGATTCATAAACGCTAAAGTGATTAAACCCTACGTGGATATTGCTAAACTCGAAGGCAAGGTAATCAGCTATAAAAGTTTGCTAATAGAATGGTGTCAGAAAGAAAAAAGAACATTTCGATTTGAAACCTTCGACGAAGAGTCTGTCGGAACGGAACGCTTTTTTGGCGTTCGATTGTATTTAAACGAAGCGGTTTTCGCCAAAGCCCGTGCCACATCCAAGAAAAAAGCCGAAGAAAAAGCCGCGCAACGAGCCTATTTTGCACTGCAAAATCAGATTAGCAGAAAACAGTAACTACAACGTTTTCGCTGATTATTCGTCGTTTACTGCACTAAAAACGCTGTGAATTTGCACTTTAGTTGCTATCTTTACAACTTATTTGCAAAAGGATGATGTTGCACAAATTGCAATTTGATGACTTTGACGAGACGGTTTTTCATGCGTTTGCTATTCAAACCACTATTGAACCCTATCGCCTATCTTTTTTCTTAAATGAAAAACTGCAAATCCATTTAAAACCTAATGAAAAAGGCTTCGAGGCCGTATTCAAAAAGGAAATTCGAACCTTCAACGGATACAGCTATCACAACGAAGATACCGACGAGATTTTTGACTTGGTGAAAAACAGCCAGACTTTTATCGAATCAGCGAAGCAAACAACTGCATCGCTTTTTAGCGAAAGCATCGAATGGCAAACGGCAAAAATGTATCTCGTGCCCGAATTCAAAAAAGCCGATTACATACTGCGAATCGAAAATGCCGCGCAATCTCCAGAAGAAATTGCCGAAAAAATAAAAACTATTACTACGACGACTTTCGTACAACTGCTGAATGTTGACGAACTGAAGTCAAAAAACAACTTAATCTTTTATTAGAATGCCAACAAACAAAAAAACGAAAATTGTAGCAACGCTCGGTCCGGCCTGCTCATCCAGAGAAGTCTTGAAGCAAATGATTGACGCCGGTGTGAATGTTTTTCGTGTCAATTTCTCACACGCCGATTACGATGATATCCGTGAAAAAATTGAAACCATCAGAAGCCTAAACGATGAGTTTGGATACACTACAGCTATCCTCGGCGATTTACAAGGTCCGAAACTACGTGTAGGTGTTATGAAAGAAGACGTGGTTGTGTCGCCCGGCGATGTTATCACCTTCCAAACAGCCGAAGACGTGCCCGGAACAGCCGAACGCGTGTACATGAACTACAAAGAGTTTCCGGCCGACGTAAACCCAGGTGAACGCATCCTACTCGACGACGGAAAACTCATCTTCGAAGCCATCGAAACCGATCGCGTGGCCGAAGTAAAATGTATTGTAATCCAAGGCGGACCCTTAAAATCTAAAAAAGGTGTAAACCTTCCGAATACTAAAGTGTCGCTGCCGGCTTTAACTAAAAAAGACGTAAAAGACGCCATTTTTGCAATCGAACAAAAAGTGGATTGGATTGCACTTTCATTTGTGCGAACTGCCGATGATTTAATTGAACTACAAGAACTTATCGCTGAACACTCGGAACATAAAATTCCAATCGTAGCAAAAATCGAAAAACCTGAAGGCGTTGAAAATATCGATAAAATTGTTGCGTATTGCGACGGCTTGATGGTAGCTCGTGGCGATCTTGGTGTTGAAGTTCCAGCACACGAAGTTCCACTGATTCAAAAAAAGTTGGTTAAC
>CALRVY020000143.1:0-7441 GCA_943371725.1 Pseudanabaena sp. UWO311
CGCCTACCGTTTCACAATACCGTATTTTTTTGTGGGCTAGCCGCTGCAGTCGGGGCTAGGAAATAGGTACACAAACGTATCGTTACTCAATTAATTCTTAACCATCTTGATCGTGTCTTCAAATTGATTGCCGCTTTTTATTCTAACGAAGTAAATCCCAGACGTTAGCGGCGCAGTGTCAACAGTAAAGGTTTTGCTCATTGGCAGTGACAAAAAAATACGTTTTCCCACAGAATCGAACACCTCTAATGTATTCATTTCTAAATTAGAACTAACTGTAAAATGAGATTCTGAAGGATTTGGATAGCCTTTAAGCTCCAATTGCGTATTAAAATCATCGCGCGACAAAACTATATTCACTGTGACTTGTAAAGGTACTAGCGACCTGCAACCTGCAACGGTTTGCATAGCGAAATAGGTAGTACCGTCTACTAATTCGTGAACGGGAGGTAAGATATTTATATCGGAGAGTGCGTCTTGTTCATTAGCATACCAAGAGATATTCTCGCCAATAGCTATCAAAGCAGTAATGAAGGCTCCCCCACCTTCCTGTATAGTAACGGTCTGAAAACTATCGCCTGTCGGTGTCGCTGGAATGCCATTAGCAAATACAGAAACTGGAAATCGCAAATCAGGACAAACTGAAGAACTATCGCTAAAATACAAAGTACCCGATTCAATAGAACTTGTTGCACTGAGAGCCGTTGTCGAATCGTTGTTTTCGTACCAAACTAAATTCGGAGCTCCAAATGCGGGTAAATCATCTAGTGTAAAATTCTCTCCACAAATAGTTTGAGTGGCAATATTTGGAACTACAGGCGAACAAACATCGGTATGTACACGAACAATATTATTATATGTACTGTTCTGGTAGCCTTGAAAACTTCCAAAAAACAGCAATTTAGAGTTCATGTGGGGCATAATCCTTGCCAAATTTAATCCTAAAAACCGTTGCGTAAAAGCCGAATCCAAGGTCCCGTTTGCTAATACTCGCGAGACACCAACTCTCGAAAAACCATTCAAAACGTAATTTCCATCCGTAGTTAAGATTACATTTCCATTCGATTCGCAAAACAAATTTCTAACAGAACCTGCGAATCCTGCACCCGCTGAATTAAACGAAGTATCTAATGTACCATTCGAGTTAATTCTGATAACATTATTTACAACAACATTGTTGTAACTCTGAAAACTACCACCAACCATAATTTGGCCGTTTGGCAGTAGTTGAATGGCATTCACCCTATTCGATTGAGGCATATTTGAAAAAGTAAAACTAGTATCAACACTGCCGTTGGTGTTAAATCGAACTAACCGCCTTTCCGGAGACCCTGAGGTATAATAAAAATTAGCCGCAATTAAAAGCTTACCATCAGGTTGAATTCTCCAGTCACTAACTTGCAAAAATGCGTTTTGTCCTTGTACATTAAAAGTCGAGTCTATTGTACCATTTGAATTAAAGCGTCTAACCGCTCCTCCGTTTATAAATCCATTTGCATAAAACTTACCATCATTAGCTCCAAGCAAGTCAAATATTGAAAGGTTAGGCGCTAGAAAAAACGGTGTAAATGTTGTGTCGATTGCGCCATCAGGTAGCAAACGAACTATAACGTATTCTTGTGATTGATTGGGAAGCAAAAACTTTCCCGCTATTAAAATCTTGTCGCCAGCTAAAATCTCAATATCATTAACTGAAATTACCTCTAAACCTGTTGCCTGAAAAGTGGTATCCAAAGTTCCGTCACTGTTTAAACGTATAAGTTTAGATACATTTGAAGTATTATAAACCGAAAACGAGCCACCAACCAGAATTTTTTCATTTGACTGCTTAGCGCAAGTAACTCCACTATTTGTTCCGTGATACTTAGATTTTGCAACATCTAAACTCCCGTTAGTATGCAACCAAGCTATCTTCCCCGCTACCAAATTTGAGCCGAACTGCGTAAAAGTACCAAACGTAAAAACCTGATTACTATTTGTAACACACAGCACATTAATGTCGCCGTTCGGTAAATCGGTTTGCATAAAGCTACTACTCAAAACACCCGTCTGCGTAATTTTTACGATCGACTTCCTTGCAGTCCCACCAAAAGAAGTAAAACTTCCACCAACTATTATATTTAACTCAGCATCTTCGCCAAGAGCTCTGAGTTGCGCACTAGATTCGAAGCTATTTCCTATAGCAAATGCGGTATCTTCAGATCCATCAGAATGAAGCAACGAAAGATAACGTTTCGGATTTCCATTTTGTGTTGTAAAAGTGCCTCGGATTAAAATTTTACCGTTGCTCAACAAAATAAAGTCAGATATGTTTCCATTTAATGTTTGCGCGGGGTTAAAGTCTACATCTAACGTTCCGTTAACATTCAGCCTTAAAAAACGCATCCTTGCAATATTTCCAAACGATGAAAAAGTACCACAAACCAAAATCTTACCATCGCTCTGCACGGCAATTTTTTTAATTTGAGGGAGCAAACTTCCATTGCCAAAAAATTGATTCGAAACACTAAAACTTTGATCAGCAATACCATTTGCATTTAACTTAACTAACTCTGCAAACTGGTTTACTAAGGAAGCCGAAAACCAACGTCCGGCAAGCATAGAACCATCAGGTAAAACTTCTATCGAATTAAAATTCTTCAGATCAGGAGGGCCAAAAACGGGAATGGCAAACGTAGAGCTAACAACACCGCTTTCAGATATTTTTGATAACGTTGTTGCCTCAGCATTTCCCACCACATCTAAATCTGTCGCAATAATAATACTGTTGTCAGGAGTAACTGAAAAATCTAATATGTCTAATTCACTTTCAAAATTTATGGGTTGAAAAGTAGTATCTAAAGAACCGTCAACATTAATCCGTGCAAGTTTCTTGTATGGTAAGCCGCTAATCTCTGAAAATGTACCGGAAACCACAATTCTACCCAAATAATCTCGCTTACATATTCTAATTTCGCCAACAGGAATAACATTCGAAACTTGCGAGATAAATTCTCCCCTAGGATTAAAAGTCTCGTCAACATCTCCAGCATTTTGAGCAATTGCAACCTGACTTCCGAAAAAGAAAATAAAACCCAAAAAAACGATAGTGAATCTGCAAATTTTCATACTTTGAGAAAAAAGATTATATGAAGCGTAAATCTACTTATTTTCAGGTAATATAATCTTAATAATCAAAATTTTAACATAGTAGAAATTGTACGTATGCGATCAAATAAACATTTTCAGAAGCTAATCCCGCCTTTCGCTACTAGTCCTCAAAAAATACGGTTTGTTCAAAACGGTATTCAAGCGGCTTCTTAGGTCGCCACTCGCCTACCGTTTCACAATACCGTATTTTTTTGTGGGCTAGCCGCTGCAGTCGGGGCTAGGAAATAGGTACACAAACGTATCGTTACTCAATTACCGGTCGTTCAACGTTTTTAAAAAAGCTACCAACTGCTTTTGTTCCTGAGTCGTTAAGTTTAAGGCATCCGATGGTAGCGTCTGGTTATCTACTTTCAAACCAACTCCTACTCCACCGCCTCGATTGTAAAAATCAACCACCTGCTCTAAATTGCTGTAAACGCCGTTGTGCATGTATGGTGCCGTCTTAGAAACATTTCGAAGTGTCGGCGTTTTAAACGCATTTCGAAGTTGCGGTAACTGATGTATGGCGTATCTGCCTAAATCCGGACTCAATTGCTTGTTGTCTGCTGTCGCAGGAGTACCAATGACTTCTTGCTCCGTTTTCGCAAATACCGGTGGAACCGTACCGTTAAAAACCGGAATAAAATGACAGGTAGCACATTTGGCTTTACCTGCAAAGACATTGAAACCAGCAACTTCGTTGGCAGTCATAGCCGTTCTGTCTCCTTGAAAATAGCGATCGAAAGCACTGTTAAAAGCCGTTAAGCTTCGCACGTAACTCGCAAGCGCCATTTGTATTTTTGTCGGATCTAGTTGTTCTTCCTTCGGAAATGCAGCCTTAATTAGCTTTGCATATTTTTTCGAAGAATTTACCTTCTTCGAAAATACTGCTAAATCGCCGTGCATCTCGTCTTTGTTTGTAATGACATCTTTACTTTGCTTTTCCAAATCGCTTTGACGCAAATCCCAAAACTGTGCATTTTGTAACGCTGCATAAGTTAGTGTAGGTGTATTTCTGGGAAGCGATTTACCGTGTAAACTTACATTTGTTTTCAAACCGTCGGTAAATGCGCGTTCGGGCTGGTGGCATGAAGCGCAATTCCGATTTCCGTTTCCGGCAAGATCGGTATCGTAAAACAATGCTTCGCCTAACTGTGCCTTCGCTTCGCTGTACTTATTCTGTAAATCCGGAATAAACGCATCGACATTGAAGGCGTTTGGTGCCAGAAAACTTGCTACCGATTGGTTTACGGCGGCATTTCGTTCGACATCGGCAACGCGGTGCTCCGACTTTAATTGCCGCAGTAAAACGCCAATTGGTTGTACAAAACGCAGTATGAATTCGGCGCGATCAAAGGAGTTAAAATCGTTGTGTGCACGGCAGTACGCTTGCGATTCTTTGACCTTCTTTTCCAACAAACCAAATGTCGGCGAATCAAAATATTGCTTCAAACCTAAAAACGATTCTAAAGTTGCAACCGCTTCGGGAATCGAATGCTGTGCAATGGGCGAGTCGAATCCCGTAATACCCAGCGCAATCAAGCGATTAACATTTAGATTGTGCGCATCAAACAGCTGCTCTTTCGTAATCGGAATTTGCTCAAACTGACGTTTCAATTGCAGTAAATTCCCATTCAAAATCTTTAGTTCGGCAATCAAAGCCTCTCTATTTTCGGTTATATATTCTGGAAATAGCAACTCTTCGATAACTTGAAATCCGTTGGGTGGCAAAAATTTATTTTCTTCTACTTCAAGTTCGTCGAGTGCTGGTCCGTTTATGAATCGTGCCGTATCGGGAGCAAAATACTCTACCGCCCACTCCACCTTTTTATACTGTAGCCGATTTTTTCTAAACATTTCTTGGTATTCTGCGGTGGCGCTACTCTTTCTTTCTACCAGTTTAAGAAAGCGTTGGTTATCTTCTATTAGTACCGTTATTTGCGATACTAAATCGGCATTATTTTTTGGTTGCGACTTCTCACAACCTACACTCAGTACGAGCAAGAAAAGTGATAAATACTTCAAACAAAGTACAACTGTCTTTTTCATGTTTAAATTTGAAAATACGTTTGAAAATCTAAGTTATTGCAATCGGAACCTGCTTGTAAGTCCATTTAACAATTGTTCAATAGTATCCATGCAAAATCCGATTAAATGCAAAAGCGGACCACTTTTAACAAGTCGTCCGCCTTTTCTTTCACAACAAGTTTCTACTAATATTCAACATTTCGGATGATCACGGTTTGTCCACCTTCTTTATTGGTGTTCGTTCCACTGCCATCGGCGTTCAAAAACGCGTCTTTTTGCCAAGTATGTGGATGAATGTTCACAAAAAATGTATTAGACACTCCGATGATATCGCTGATATCTTCCATCGCACCATATTCCCACGAACCAAAGCGCATTTCTCCTGATTGGTTGTACGTGGCGTTCCAAGCGGCATCGGTACGTTTGTGATTCATATTAAGCCAAGGCTTGTTCGCTTTAGTTCTTATGTTGTATTGCCAAATGTATGAATCGTGCTGAGCAGCCGTATAGTAGCTGTCGCCATCTTCTTGGATGTACACGTAGTTCTCGGTAACGCAAATATTATCCGGATTGATTATTCCAGTTCCCGGCGTACTATCGCCTTCAACGACTAATTCTAATTTTCCTTTCAAAGGATCATTGTCGTTCAAAACGATTTTATACACACGTCCCCACATGGTGTAGCCTTCAACTGGGTTGCCACCGCTTGCTTGGCCTGTTGCTGTGAAATAGATTTCGCGGTTGTTTTTTGCACTTCCTTTTCGATAGTCGACATCTTCAACTCTTGAAAAACGGATTGCGCCTAATTCGTTTACTTTGGTATTGATTTGCGCACCAGTTAAGGTGCGAGCGTTCGGAATTTCCACAAAACTTACATCGTAAGAGTTCCCCAACGACATCGACATCTCCACTTGATTTCCGTCGTTTCGCTTTAGAGCATACAGTTTCCCATTTACTAAATCGCCAATTGTATTGGATACGTACATAATAACCTGGCCAGCTGAGGCGTGATTTGTATTATACGATTGATCTTCGCCGATAACGATAACCGTTTTGTTCGGATACGCACGTTTTGTAAGTGGTACAGCGTTTTCCATAGACGCTCTTCCTAAGGCAGGAAGAACACGGTCGGTGCGACTTTTTTCAGCCGATGAAGAAAATGGATTTATACCATGCACCAAGGATTCTTCGCCGCTCTCGCCAGCAGTTAAGAAAATCGGACCGAAACCGTGCAGTTCAGGAGTAGCCAAAGTTGCCGAGCACAAGCGTGTAATTCCGCCTACGCCATCAACGATGTATTCGCCTTTAATTGGCTTTAACGATTCATCGAATGTAACACGAGAAACCGACTTTAAAATTTCGTGGTTTGTGAGCATAATGTAACCCGAACCATTTGGATCTTTCATAAATCCCGCGCCGTCGGGTTGTGCTCCGTAAACAAAAGAAGGCGACTGAGGCAATTGATCGGTACTTGAAATAAGAGAAGTAATTTCTATATTCTCAAATCCAGGCATAGCAAACACCAATGGTGGTGTTGAAGATTCGTAACTAAAATCGATTTTTTGATTAACCGATTTCCCATTGTCATCTTGACACGAGATCAGAATTGCAGCAAAAGCTAATGCAAGACCTCTAATTTTAACTGTTTTCATAGAAATGTTTGAATGTTTGAGGCAAAGCTAGTTCGGCTAAATTGTAAGCGAGTTAGTGTTTCATTTAGAAAACATTAAGAAAAACAGGCTTTCGCATTTCCCTTGTGTTAAGATGTGAAGCTAAGGTTAAGAAAAAATGAGAATAATGTATTATTCCAAAAAGAAAATAGTACTTTTGTGGTATGAAAGAACTTGAAAATAAAGAAAGTATCGAAGTCCATGAACCTGCTGCGGTTTATAACTATATGCAAACCCGCTTACCCGACTTTAATTTCATACAGCGTTTGTATACACTAGTTAATTTAACCGAGGAAACGCTTGCTTACTGGTTGAGTATAACTCCTAAAACTATTCGATCTTACCGCAAGAATCAAGATTTGAAATTAAAAGCTAACACCAAAGAACAAATCGTTATGTTACTTCTTTTATACAATCACGGTCAGGAAATTTTTGGAGATGTAAAAACCTTCGAGTCTTGGTTAGCAACTCCAAATATTAGTTTAGGCGGCGTTGCACCACAACAGTACTTAAATACTGTAAACGGCATTCGCTTGATTGACAATAAACTTACAGCACTTGCATTTGGCGAAAATGCTTAAAGTTTACAACATTCGATTGAAAAAATACGCACA
>CALRVY020000144.1:0-7336 GCA_943371725.1 Pseudanabaena sp. UWO311
ATTTCCAGCAGCAAATTTCTGCATGTGCGCCACTTCTTTGAACTTTCTAAAAAACCAAGAAATAGTACGCTCTGGCATATTTTCGAGATGAACAACACGAACCGACCTCGGTAATTCCGGATAAATATGAATTGGTAAAAAGCTAAAAATCACAACCTCATTAAAAGATTGCAATGCTTCTGAAATAAAATCGTTAATGATAAAATTTCGGAAACCTACACCGTCCGTAATCACAATTCCGAGTCGCTTCTTCATATTTTAACTTTTCGATGCAAAGAAAAAGTAATTTTCGTGGGAGCGCATGTGATGAAAGAAAAATCTACTTTTTTTACCATTTAAATTTTGGGCGTTCCGGTGGCAAACGTACATCGCTTCGCAAAAAAACGCTACTGCCACCGTCAGGCCATCCGCTGTATCTTTTGCCTTCGTACCTCCGGCAAAAGGATGTCGCTGCTGTCCTTAACGCGAAAATCGTTACCCCAAAAATCGTTTCCAATAAACAAGAAACTTCTTTCGAAAAGTCCATTTTAAAATCCGAAATCTTAATTGCCAATTGAATATCCGGTCCAAGACAAAAACCTCATCGGTGTCTAAAGAAAACACTTTCAAGTAGTTGTGTTTTTCTAAAAATTCGGAAACTCGATTATCAAAATAATTGTTCTCAATGACAAAAACACGAATCTGCTGTCTTTCAAAATCTATTCCTCTTAAAACGTCAAGTTCGTTGCCTTCGGTATCAATACTCATAAAATCAATTACTTGGTTTCGATCCAGTAATTCAAATAACGGTTTTACAGCTATACTTAGCTCGGTGGCAGTACCGCCGTGTTTTTGTAGTTCCCGAGCAATGCGCTCTTTGTGTTCGTTGGCATAAAAATCCGTGAAACCACTCAACATTTCTGCATAACCAGAAATAGACGTAAAACGCAAAACACCCGAAACAGCTCCTAAACCACAATTTTCGCAGCGCACCGAACGCGCCGAACGCAATTTTTCAAATACCCGCGGATTCGGTTCCACACAAATGCCAGTCCATTTTCGATGAAATTCAAAAAAAGCACTGTTGCTGTACGAAATTCCGTCGTGCGCACCTACATCGACAAAAAATCCGCCTGTTTTCTTTGCAAAAAAAACCTCATCTAAAAAGCGATCTTGTTCAAATTGAGAATAATACGTCACGCTTTTCCGCTTTTTGTGATCGTGTACCATTTGTATAGAAAACGCACCCAAATTTTCTGTAATTGTACCCACAAAGGAATATTGTCGAAGTACAACAAACCATCAGGTATTTCAACGACTTTTGGTTTAACATCTTTTCCTTCCTCAGCTAAAATGGCTTCCATTTTTTCCACTAAAAACGGGAAAAGTTGGTGCTTTTCCAAAACAGCGGTTCGCGCTTCGATAATGTACGGCAACCGTTCTTCCCACAAATTTTGTTTGATAACGGCTTCTAAATCACCTAAAAGTGTTTTCGAACGCGGATTTAATTTCACGTACGATAACGGATGAAAATACTGATCGATGTCGGTTGCTCCAAAATAAATCGGTAAACAATAACTCAAATACGCATCGGTAATTTTCTCCGTCCAATAACCTTTATGGGCGTAATTTTCAAAGGCGATAACGTATTTAGCCGACTTAAAAACAGCGTATTTATCGTTTATCGGTTGAATACCGCGACCGTAAATTTTAACAAAGCTGTTTCGCAATTGCGCCACAACTTGCATCCTTAAAAAATGACCACTCGACGTATGTAAATTGCTGGTTACCCAAACCATCTCGTCGGTTTTATTTAAATCTTCCCACGAGGTATTGCGCAATGTATCGTAGTTAACATCAATATGCCACGGCAGTGCACCATGCGAAAACGAAATCTGTTTGTTGCTTATTTGTCCGAAACGAACCGCTACTTTTTTATTTCCGAATTGCCGATACGACGCAATTTCATTAGGCGGTTCCAACGAAACATGAATAATCCGATTTGGTGGAACGCTGGTTTTAATGTTTTCGCGAGGCTGATCTAGAATTACTAAAAAATCGCATGCTGCAACTGCATCTTCCGTAAACTGAAATTTACTCCAACGCATCGATTCGTTAGGCGTTTGCCTTTTTAAATCGGGATACGAAAAATAACGCGAGATACGAACGAGCATGTACTAAGCTGATTTAGTGTAAACAATGAGTTGACTTCGTGCAAATGTATTGTTTAAGTATTTTGGCAAATAGCGTTCTAACCGAAAAGCAAATCGTCTGAATTTTCGATCAAACGAACCTGTAGGCAGTAACCGATGAAATTTCTGGATGGCTCCGATGCAGTAAATTTCAACTTTGGGAAAAAATTGCAATCCAACATTACGGTAATGCGCCGACGAATTTGGTCGTTCGGGATGTGGGTCGGCTTCTTCCCAAGCTTTAAACGCTTTTTTATTTAAACTCGAAGGTCTGCCCGAAACAGGAATCATGTAGCGCAATTTATCGAGCCATTCGCTGTTGATTGCCGGTTCAAAAAAGCGCGCTTGACCTCCTGGTTTTAAAAGTTGCTGCGTTTTATCTAAAAACTGCTTTTCTAAATCTAGGGTCAAATGATGTAAAAAAGCTTTTCCAACCACAAAATCAAAAGATTCAGCTTCGGTTTCATATTGTAAAAAATCCCCAAAAACATAGGTTATTGGTCGCGGAAGTACTCCCGAATTATTTAATTCGGCAATAATCCTTCCGGGCTCGTCAGATATGTCGTTTGCAATAACTTCCGCGCCAAGCATAGTCATAATTGCAGCGTTCAAACAATCGCCACAACCAATTTCTAATACGCGTTTTCCTTTAAGCTGATTTCTAAAATCGTTGAGATAAAAACCTTTCCAACTGGTATCTGTTTTTGTAGTATCATCGAGAAAAGCATCGATTTGTTTTAACTTTTTGAGAATGCCAGAAACGTTCACATGCGAATACAGTGAATCGTATTGCGTTTTATTCTTCTCGAGTGTTTTTTCGTTTTCGTTATTAGTAGGGGCTTTCATAGAAAAAACTGCTGATTATAGGCGACAGTTAACTCGCCGTCGTTAAAATATTCGAAGTTATACTCTTTTAAAATATCTAATATAACTTCTTTAGTACCAACATCTTCATGTATCTCAATGGCTAAAACTTTGGTTCTTTGCAAGAAAGATAAATCGGATTTTTGTCTGTCAAATACCGCAAATTCAGCACCTTCAACATCAATCTTCAAAATATCAATACATGGCCACTGTAATTCACTTAATAAAAACGGAATACTAACTCCTGGTAGTGCGTTTTTTGCGGTTGTTTCTCGCACACTTAATGCCCAATGATTTCCATCTCCATAGGTGTTTATCACTTCTAAATTCGCATTATTACTCCAAATACCCTTTTTAAACAAAAACGCGTCTGCCAATTTGTTGTTCCTAAAATTATCCTCTACAAAACTTAAGTTATTAGCATCGGGTTCAACTACAGCTATCGAACAATTGGGAAAAAGTGTGTTCAAATACAAGGAAGTAAGTCCGATATTGCCACCACAATCCAAAATATAACTCGCGTGATTACCAAAATATTTTCGAAATGTTTCAACAGTTGATGCGTACTGCTCTTCTTTAAATACTTGTGTAAAAACCCGGTAATCGCTCGAAGGATAATTGCGTAAGGTAACCGTTACCGCTTTGCTCCGAAATTGAATGGTGATGCGTTCTTTACTGTATGCGATCACTTTTCCATCATATCGATCTAAATCGCAAAAAAGAGTGTAAATCTGCTTTTGTCCTTTAGAAAGCGTTTTGCCAAACAATCTGCGAAAAAGATAGTTTAGAATTTCCAATGTAAAAGCGGTAGGAAGCGATAGTAATCGCGTCAATTTCTTCATTTATTGTAGTAATTGTGCTGCGCTAATATACTGCCAAATATGAAAACTACTTTGATTTTGACCTTTGAAAAATAAATCTAATTCGCTTTCCAACTCGTGCTCCATGAAAAACTCATGCTTTTTCAAAACAGCGGTTTTCTCAATGACCCACGATTTGAGTTGTTCGCTTAACCATTCGCGTTGAGGCGTTTGCAAAGGGCGTTTAGGTGCAGCCGTAATTTCAGAACTCAAATACTTTGTTGCGATTTTACGCAAAAGCCATTTTTGAGTACCGTCTTTAACTTTAAACGAATCGGGCTGTGCAAAAATGTATTCCATTAGCCTAAAATCGAGAAAAGGTTCGCGCAACTCGGTACTGTGTAACATCGAAACGCGATCGCTAAATCGCAGCGCACGTGGTAACTTTGTGTAAAACAAATCGCGGAATTGCAAATTTTTCAAATTCGATTCAAACGGTTTCTCGTTGAAAATTTTACCAGCTAAAGCTGAAAATGAAGGTTCTAATACATTTACTTTAAACGGACTCCCACTCGTACCTTGTATTACCGAACCTGTTGCATTAAGGTAATAATCGTAACCAGCCCAAACTTCGTCGGCGCCCTGACCGTCGAGTAAAACTTTAATTCCCAACTCACGCGCAGTCTTAAAAATCTGAGCATAAGCTAGCGTCGGAATTCCTCCAAAGGGTTCCAATTGCTGGGCTGAAATGAATTCGAATAAATCCGGAACTTCCTTATAATTCAAAGGAACAACATGCAAAGGGAAACGCGTTTTAGCTAACATTCCTTTTACCCATTCGAGCTCATCGTAACGCGAATCGTTGCAAATAAAGGTAAAAGCATGAATCTTACTTTCGTCGAACTGCTGCGCATGAATTAATCCCAAAAGTGTACTCGAATCAACGCCACCGCTCAAATTAAATCCTACGGGAACATCGGCGCGAAAACGCAAATTGGTAGCATTTAACAGCAATTCTTCAATATGTTGGCTGCTTTCATTTTCCGAAAGAAGCTCAATTTGGGAAACGCGTTCCACAAAGTTATACCAACTTTTAACAAACACTTCGTTATTTCTAAAAACCAAACTACAACCAGCGGCTAATTGATTAACACTGGTCCAAAAGGTTTCATCTGGTGCACCATAAGAGCCGTTCACAAAATACGAACTCCAAACGCTTTTGTTTGGTACTTTCGGAATTCCCGCTTCAAATAAAGTTCCAATCTCCGATGCAAAAATAAATTGATCGTCGCTGCTGTAGTAATAAAAGGGCTTTACACCAAATCGGTCGCGAGCTGCAAAAAGCGTTTCGGCAACTGAATCGTAGATAGCGAACGAAAACATGCCGTTCAACTTCTCCAGACATAATTCGCCATACTTCATAAAAGCAGCGAGTAACACTTCGGTATCGCTGTTTGTACGAAAATCAAAGCTATTTTTTAGTTCGTGCTTTAATTCTATGTAGTTATAGATTTCTCCGTTAAAGACAAGAGTGTAGCGACCGCATTCACTACTAAAAGGTTGGTTTGCATCGATCGACAAATCGATGATACTTAAACGATTATGACCTAAAAATCCGCTTTGAGCTACTTGCTTAATTGCGGAAAAATCGGGCCCACGGTGCTGCTGCACACTTAACATCCGTTTTAGAATTTGCGAATGAGCTGCAGCACCAAATATTCCTGCGATTCCGCACATTTATAATGATTTAAGTAATTTCTCAGCCACTTCCCAATCCGACATGGTGTCTAGATTAACGTGTGGAAGTGAGTCGGTTGGTAGCAATTCCAAATGATTGCCGTAAAAAGTACCCGCTTGTAAAGTTGCAGTTTTCGTCAGATATATAGCTCCGTCACGGTGATATGCGGGTCGTAATGCTTGGCGCTGCGTTGGAAATTCGGAAATTCCGGTAGCTATTTTTGCTCCATTTTCGGTTGGTACCAAAACCCAATCCGGGTGAAATTCATGCGGTACACTTCGAACTGATATCAAAGTATCGCATTTCGTTGCTATAAATTGTTGAACAGCATCGGTTATTAGCGACGTTGTTCGCAAGGGAGCCGTTGGTTGGAGTAAACAAACGGCATCAAAAAAACGGTTTTGCTTCGAATACGCATCCAAAACATGTTGTACTACCTTTATTGAACTAGCACGATCAGTAGCTAATTCGATAGGTCGTAAAAATGGAACTGCTGCACCAAGCGACAACGAAACATGTGCTATCTCTTCATCTTCCGTACTAACCATGACTTCCGAAAAGCAATTGGCATGTAGAGCTGCTTCAATAGTATAACTAATTAACGGTTTTCCGTGAAGTACTTTTATGTTCTTTCTTGGAATTCCCTTCGAACCGCCGCGTGCCGGTATTAATGCCAAGATTTCCATTAGTAAGTAATCGTTTTATGAAATTGCAAATCAACGGTTCGCAACAAATTGGCAATTTGTGTACCAGCATTTCCGGAACCATACAAATGTGAAGAAATACGGGTACCTTTTGCCATTTGATTTTGAATTGCGGAAACAATTTCAGATTCGTTGTACGCAATGTCGATCACATTTTCGGCTCGATCACGCCTATTTTGACGTGTTCCGATATTTACAACGGGAACGCCCAAAAAGGCAGCTTCTCGAATACCAACACTTGAATTTCCTACCAAAACTTTTGCGTTTGCAAGTAATCGCAAAAAGTCGGTTCCATCCATATTTTTAAAGAAATGCACTTGTTCGAGCTCATGATGCTCTCTAAAAGCGCGTATTCCGGTCGAGGTTCCATCGGCACCAGCATCAATATTCGGCCAAAACCATAAAGTGGGTTGGTTTATTTGTTTAATAGCACGTAATGTTTGTTCGATGTGATTTCGCGATTCTTTATATTCGGTAGTTACAGGATGTTGCATAACAACAATATAGCCGTTACTTAAATCAGGCTTCGCTCCTACACCACCGTATTTTTGATACGGATTGAAATCGAGTTCTGGATTTGCCAACACCTCAGCTGCCAAATCAATCGATGGGCAACCGGTGTTAAAAACAAAGTCCGGATTTTCTCCTAATTTAATCACACGCTCCTTTGCACCTTCAGATGCAACAAAATGATAATCAGCTAATTTAGTAATTGCATGACGCACTTTCTCGTCGATGTTTCCTGTTACTTCGCCTCCTTGAATGTGCGCTAAAGGAATATTCATGTATGAGGCAGAAATCGCTGTAGCTATCGTTTCAAAACGATCGGCAATGGAGACAACGATATCGGGTTTCAAATTATCGAAAACGGTACTCAATTCCAAAATACCGATACCAGTAGTTTTTGCTGCGGCAGTAAGATTCTCACCTTCCAAAACATTGAAAACCCGCGCAGTTACCTCAAATCCATCGGCTTCAATTCGCTCCACTGCATTTCCGTACCGATCGAGCAAAGCCGAAGCCGCTACAATAAGCTGTAATTCTACATCAGTGCTGTTT
>CALRVY020000145.1:0-7310 GCA_943371725.1 Pseudanabaena sp. UWO311
AAAGATTGGTAGAGCGACAACGCACTTTTTTTCATTTGCTTTGCCGTTTTATCGCCGTATAATTCAGGTTTAAAATCTTGTAAGTGTACGGAAACGTGATTAGTTCCATCTTCAAATGAATTCCACGCTTCTTTGATAATCCACGTTGAAAAAATCGTAAAAGTTTTCACGTCTAAGGCTTTAGCCATATTCACGGCACCGCCCTCGTTTCCAATAAGCGCCTCTGCATAATGAGTAATGGCTAAAAAAGCACGAATATTTGTTGGAACTAAATCAGATACAATAAGGCTTTTGGTTTCGGGAGCGCACAACGCACAAACGTCTTGCACTTCATTTCCTTGTTTAGGCATGTAGTTTAAAACCAATTTGAAAGGCACACGACTCGCTATAAAATCGAGTACTGCTGCCATATACCCAGCTGGATACGATTTGGTTTGATCGCTTCCTAAAATGCCAATCACAATAAAAGGTTCCGATTCGAGAATTCCAAATTTACGCAAGGTGTTTTGCGCTTCGAGCTTTTCGGCAGCCGTTAACCAAATTTTCGGACGCAAATCAAATTTGAACTTTGGTGCGATGGTTCGCAGTAAATTAATTCGATTTTCAAGCGCTGTGCCTGCGTTTGTTTCGGGCTTATCGATTAAAATTACATTGTGATGATACAGTTTTTTTGAATACTTTTTGAAAAAACCAATTTTAATGGCAGCGCCCGAGACCAACGTAACCAAAAAGCTTTCCGGTTTGTTGTACGCATCGATCACAATATTGTAACGTTCTCTTCGAATACGCCACAAAAACAACAAGCGTTTAAAGCTGTTTTGCTTGTAAGAATCTTCGTAAAGTACGACTTTGTTAATATTCGGATTGTTTTCAACAACGGGTTTGGTGAACGGATAAATCAAGTAGTGTATTTGCGCATTTGGATACATCTGTTTCAGATTATTGCACAAAATACTACTTGCCAGCACATCGCCGATCATCTTTTGTTGAATCACCAAAATTTTTTTCATACGTATTTTCGGTAACGATTGCCCTAGCCCTGATTGAACGGAAAGCGCGCATTTTACCGCGTTTGCTTTTTGAGCTTTTAGGCAGCGACCAGCGGAAGCTAGACTAAAGGCGTAAAAAAGGAGCGCGGTAAAAGCGTACTTGCAGTGAAAGCAGGATTAGCTACTAAACAGCTACTTCATATTCGCGCAGGGCGTCGTTTAAACTTGTTTTTAAATCGGTCGATGGTTTGCGTTTTCCAATGATGAGCGCGCACGGAACTTGGTAGCTGCCGGCGGCGAATTGTTTGGTGTAACTGCCTGGAATGACTACCGATTGCGCCGGAACCACGCCTTTGTATTCAATCGGATTTTCACCAGTAACATCTATAATTTTTGTCGACGCCGTTAAGCACACATTAGCTCCCAAAACCGCCTCTTTTTCAACGCGAACACCTTCGACAACAATGCAGCGCGAACCAATAAATGCGCCGTCTTCGATAATTACCGGAGCTGCTTGCAACGGTTCGAGAACACCGCCTATACCTACACCGCCCGATAAGTGTACGTTTTTGCCAATTTGCGCGCAGCTTCCTACAGTTGCCCACGTGTCGACCATAGTGCCTTCGTCGACGTACGCGCCAATATTTACGTACGACGGCATTAAAATAACGCCTTTCGATATGTACGCGCCGTGTCGGGCCACCGCATTAGGCACCACGCGAATGCCTTTTTCGGCATAATTGCGTTTGAGCGGCATTTTATCGTGATACTCGAAAATTCCGGCTTCGAGCGTTTCCATTTTTTGAATCGGGAAGTAAAGCACCACCGCTTTTTTCACCCATTCGTTTACCTGCCAGCCGTTTTCGGTAGGTTGCGCCACGCGAAGCGAGCCGTTGTCGAGTTGTTCAATAACGTTTCGAATGGCCGAGGTTACGCGATCTTCGGTAAGTAGCGCGCGGTTTTCCCAAGCCTCTTCGATGATTGATTGTAGAGCATTCATGCAAAAAATTTTGTTTGTAAAGATAGTTTTTGGATTTGAAAGTTACCGATTTTTTTGGGCGTTCCGGCCTTGAGTTTTGTGTTCGAGTAAACGAGCGTTCTAAAGCAAGGCCGTCGGTTGCTTGCTGCAAGGGCCGCCAACCGTTTGCGGTTCTGAGTCTATCAAAACGGGCTTCTGTTAGTCGCCGTTTCGCTAAGCGCATCACACGCAACGGTTTGTTGGCCCTTTTCGCGCCGCCACCTAACGCGGGGAACGTGCGCTAGGAAAGGTGGTGGAAAAATGTAAAATGATTTTTTTGTGTAATTAAAAGGTTTAAATTTCTTTGTAATATTGCAATATTACAACGAGTTAAGTCGCTAATTTAAAATTACATATATTTTCAGAAATTATTGGAAAGCGTTTGGTATTAAATTGAGTTATAGTTAATAATTAAAGGGTTATATAATTTCGTTGTAATTATTCCTTGTATTTTTGAAAAACAACTGTCGTTCGGGCAATTCCCTTTCAAAAAAATCGCAAAAAACATCTAAAAAAGAATAAGTCACTAAAAAGTAGCAGAATATGAAAGCGAATCATAAAATTTCAATGACGCTCGAAGAGTTCAAAGAAAAAAACTACGGTAAACGCGGAACAAAAGAACAGGACGAACTCGAATCAGGTTACGAGGCATTCAAAATAGGAGCGTTAATACACGACACACGTATCGAACTTGGAATGACGCAGGAGCAGCTTGCCGAAAAAGTGGGTACGTCTAAATCGTATATCTCTAAGATTGAGAACAATTTGAAAGAAGCTCGCATTTCGACACTCCAAAAAATCATTGAATTAGGTTTTGGTGGTCAACTTGAACTCACTATTCGAATTTGAAATTTGGCTTAAAATCAAAAAATACAGCTCACCGAAATTGAAAATACAGCTCAAAAACACGATTTTTGAGCTGTATTTTTGTTATTTTTGAGCCGTAAACGCAATTTATGTCTATTTCAGAACAAATAATTACACTACTTCAGGAACGCGGATCCATGTCTTCCACTGAGATAGCTGCTGCAGCTGCGCATGTAAGCAGTTTAGCGACTGTAAAACGAGTTCTGAATGAGTTGGTTGAAAAACGCTATGTCGAAAGGACTGGTGTGGGCAAAGCAACGAAGTATTTCTTATTTGCGGGATATGCACTTCTTCACACCATAGACATTGATAAGTACTTTTTATCGGAAGTCGATGAACGACGAATTAACGCTCACTTTAGTTTCGATTTAATAACTCAAACTTTATCGGAAGTACCAATTTTCACTGAATTTGAACTAGCAAACCTTTTTCAGTTTCAAAAGCGTTTTACAGATTTTCGAAGTTCCGCAACCTCTTTCGAGTTTTTAAAAGAACTGGAACGCTTGGCTATTGATTTGAGCTGGAAATCGTCGCAAATAGAAGGTAATACGTACACTTTACTTGAAACCGAACTGCTGTTGAAAGAGCAACAAGAAGCAAAAGGAAAAAGCAAAGAGGAAGCAACAATGTTACTAAATCACAAGTTAGCTATCGATTTTCTGGTAGAAAATCTCGATTATTTTGATTCGCTTTCCGTGGCTAAAATTGAGAACATACACTCATTACTCATTCAAAATTTAGCTATTCCACTAAACATCAGAAACAAACCGGTAGGTATTACAGGAACTAATTACAAACCGTTAGACAATCAGTTTCAAATACGCGACGCACTTGAACAGACGTGCGAACTAGTTAATGCAAAATCGAATGTTTTCGAAAAAACACTTCTTACTTTATGCTTGCTGTCTTACATACAACCTTTTATCGACGGAAATAAGCGTACTGCTCGTATCGTTAGTAACGGAATTTTAATGGCAAACAATTGTGTTCCCATTTCCTACAGAACTGTCGACTCGCTCGAGTATAAAAAAGCCATGCTCGTTTTCTACGAACAAAACAACATCTCGCCAATGAAGCAAATTTTTATTGATCAAGTGGCATTTGCGGGAAGTAATTATTTTTAAAAACGCTCGACGCAATTAACACTAACCGCTTATCGTTTCACCACTTTTCTTATCAAAGGCTGTCCGCTAGTTGTCGTAGCTTTTAAAATATACATACCAGGCGCCAGATTTTCGGTGTTTATCGGAAACGCTTTTGCGCGAATCACGGTTTTTCCAGTTACGTCAATTAGTTCAATTTCTTGCCAATCGGTTGTTGGGTTTACGTTTAAAACGGCATCAACCGGATTTGGGTACAAAACCATTTTTTCGACATCAACCTGATCGACATCTAAAGCAATATTCACAAATGTAGTTGTTGCCGTATTGGTAATAATCGGCGGATTGAAATCGAAATAAATTGCAGCAATCGCGTTTACTTGAGTTCCGATCTCAACCGTATTTTTCGGCTTAATTTTAAACAATACGTAGCCTTGTGCACCTTCGAAATCTTGTGAGGCTGCCGGTAAGTAAATGGCATTAAACGTAAAAGTTATCTCGTTGCCGTTTCGTACCGTGGTAAAGTAGTTGTGGCTCGCACCTTCGGGTTGCAACGTACTCCAATCTAAATTCGAATCTAAAGTTGTTTTAATGACCACGCGATCGGCGTAGGTATTACCGGTATTTTCAAATCGAATGCGGTAGTGCAAGTAATCGTTGGCGTTTTCAATAGGTACAGCCGCGCCTTCAAATACGGTTACGTCGTTCGGATCGTACGATGCAATCACCGACTGATTTACCGACGCGCCGTTGTTATCAGGCGTTGCATCGCCTTCACTATCTTCAATTTCCACGCCGATATTGACAATTTCATCCAAACTCACAATCGGAATAACCGCTACAGTAAAATTCACGGTGATTAAACGCTCGGTTAGCGGTTGTAAATTATTGATTGCAAATTCTAAAACGCCCGCTGTAGTTGCGTTCGCTTGGGGTACAGCCGATTGAAACAACAATTTGTTCGCAGGATGGTATAGTTTTATCGTGGCATTTTTTTCAACGCTTCCTACGTTTTTGACAATCATTTTAACCTGATGATCAAAGCCGGCACGAACGCTGTTGGTCGGATAGAGGCTAATCTCTAAATCTTCTGTAGCAATAGCAGGCGATACGCAGAAATCGCGCACTGCAACTGGTAATGCATCGTTTAGTTGCACGGTAGCTTCAAGAGGCGACACGCCAAAATGTGTAGCGGTGTTTGGCAAATTGAGCGTGTAGTTTCCGTCGCTTAAGTTAAGTTGGTAGTTTCCGGTTGCCGAGGTAAAAGTAGCTAACGAGAAATTGCCATCGGTTGCCTGCACAAGTTTGGTTGCCACGCCGTAATCTTGGGTGGTACAGCCGTTCGAATCTGCGTCGTATTGCACTTTTCCATTGATTTGTCGTGTGGCAAATCCGCGGTTTTCGAGCCAAACAATACTGTCGTCGTTGTAGGAAGCTATGGCAAAATCCGGCAAACCGTCGCCGGTAAAGTCGGTTGTAGTAATATCGCGTGTCGCAGCGGGTTCGTTGCTAATGGTAATTTCGCTGCCAAAGTTGCCATTTCCATCGTTTAGGTAAGCTACGATTATCGAATTTTCACTTCCACAAACCAAATCTAAATCACCGTCTAACTCTAAATCAACTGCGTTTAGTCCGCGTGGTCGAAAAATAGAATTGTCAATCACCACCGGAGCGGCAAAAACGCCTAATCCTTGATTTTTGAAAACGCCAATCCGATTCGGACTGTAATTTTCGTAAATCAAATCTTGATCACCGTCGTTATCAATGTCGGCAGCTTTAACGCTGTAGTTTAAATTATTTGGCGCTAGTACGACATTCTTTTGCGTAAAGTTTCCACCTTCATTCACAAACCACGACACTTCGCCGTCGCTACGGCCCGTCGCAATGTCGGTATCGCCATCGTTGTCGAAATCAGCAACTGCAAATGATCGAGGTGCGCGGTTGAATACGAATTCCGAGAACTGCGTTGGCGTTGCAAAGGTTCCGTTTCCGTTGTTTTTAAAGAGGTACATTAAATTGCCGTTATTTCCTACAACAAGGTCCTGGTCGCCGTCGTTATCTGCATCTAGCAATTCGTAAGTCGATATTTCTACGTTAACTGCGTAAACAATCGATTTGGTAAACGTAGTTCCGTTGTTACTGTTCTTTAACAACACCAATTCGCTGGCATCGGCTAAATTGGGTTCCCATGATGAGTAATATAGGAGGTCGTTATCCCCGTCGTTGTCAATATCGGTTACACGTAAGTTGTACGGTGCGTAGGTTTCAAACTCTTGAATGATGTTCTGGTTGCTACTAAAAGCGCCATTCTCGTTTTTAAACCAGCTTATTTTTCGTTCTATTAACGAGGCTTGCACGATGTCGCGATCGCCGTCGTTATCCAAATCGGCTGCCTCGACACTAAACGCACCAAAAGTGGCATTGTTCAAACGAACTTCGGTAAAAGTCGGATTTACAGCGCCGTTTGTTTTCAGGTAACTCAACTTCGAGTCGTAGTACGAGGTAAAGAAAATATCGTTAAAAGTATCGCCATCCGCGTCGGCAATCAGTACTTGTCGCACCAAATCGGCGGCCGTTGTAATGGTTTGTTCGGCGGCAAACGAACCATTTCCGTTAGAACGTACCCACGTAATTTTATCCGGATCGTTGTAGGTAAGCACTATATCGGCAGCGCCGTTCGAGTTTACATTTCCTACATAAATGCCCGACGGATCGGTTGTTAAATTTGCAATGACCGTTTTAGTACCAAAAAGCCCGGTGGTGCTGTTGTACTGGTACCACACCAATTGTCGTGCGGTTCCGTTTAAATATGCGTAGGCAAGATCATTGTCGCCATCGCCGTCTAAATCGCCGAGTGCCGGATAACCACCTACAGCAAAACCGTCGATAGTTTCAATAAAATCGTACGAATTAGTAGCTGTAGCGTCGTACACGGTAAATCGTAAATCATTTTCTCCGTCGGAGGCTTTCGAGATAAAGTCGGCAGCGTTGTCGCCATTTACGTCTTGTACTAAAATATCGAATACACTGCTGCCAAAATAGCTGGAGTAGGTAAAGCTTGTGGCGTTGTTATTGTTTATAAACCAGCCCGAATTAAAGGTATCGTAAAAGAAAATATCGTTGTCGCCATCGGCATCGCGGTCAATAATTTTAACGCTGCTGGGAACATTATTGGTCGAAATAACGTTAATGACGGTAAAATTAGTAAACGAGCCTGTGTTTGGCATCCAACTAATGGAGTTTGAAGTAATGATTACCAAATCGGGGAGGTTATCACCGTTAAGGTCGCCTATTTTCGCATTAAACAAGGTTTGATAGGGCGTGTTAATTGTTTGG
>CALRVY020000146.1:0-7263 GCA_943371725.1 Pseudanabaena sp. UWO311
TTGGATTTGCTGTTTGACTTCGTGGACTGCTGAATGTACCGCAAATATTAATGTTTGATGTAGGACAGTCTGTAATTTCAGTTGGATTCAAATTCAAACTTATCTCGCCAAAAAATGGATTCGCACAATTGTTTGTACAAATATTATCAAGATAAACATAGCCGTAGTGCCCACCGTAACCGCAGTCGGTCACAATAAACTCGATTGTAGCTACTCGTTCACTTAGGGGCCTACTTAATAGATCTCCTGTCGAAATATTTGCGCACTGCCAGTTGGTGTATAACAGTGGGTTTGTTGTTGAGCCAGTTGCATTAGCAAACATTGCTGTATTTTCAACATCGGAGACGATACAATTTTGGCTAATTACATTATTGTTGACATCAATTAAACGAACGATAAATCGTGGTTGATATTCTGGAGCATGGTTCTGTGGATTTTCACAAACAAATGAAAAATCGTAGTAGATTTCTTCACTGTCAACAATAAAGGTTTTTGACAAACGCGAGCTTAAATTTGAATCGCCTGAGCTTAAATTTGAATCGGCTGGTTGAAATGCATTGTTTAAGCGGATTGCAGTACCTTCACCCATGGACACAGGAATACAAACAGAAGTGCTAAGATTGTCGCACACCTGCGAGGGGCCTGTTCCTGAATTGGTTAAACTGACATGGAAATTAGCAGTCATATTATTAACTTCTTCAGGTAAAATTAATGGGGAGCTCGTTAGGTAATCAAAGTCGCAATCAAAGTATTGGTAACCAACATAATTAAAGCGTGACAGCACAAAATCTGAACTTAGTCCTTCTTCGAAAGTACCGCCTGTGCAAATATCTGGATACTCAACTTCTGATAGTGTATAGGTTCTTAGCTGTTCATAATTAGAAGCATTATCCTTAATAAATTGGTTTCGGAGATGATTCTTTTTTAATTTATCTAAATACAATGCAAACGCAGCATCGAGATCAATCAACCTTGAATCTTTTGAATGAAATTCTTTAATCCAAGCCGCCTTTACCTTTTTTATGAAGTCAGCTGGAAATTGGTACTTGGAGAATTGTTGTATAACATATTTCTCCATTTCTGTATTCAGTTTGTCCAATCTCTCTAAGTGCAACTGTTGATTGGACACTTTTGTATTCCTAACTTGAGAAAAGGCTATGGTAGTTAAGAATAGAAATAAAACTATGCAATGTTTAGAATTCATGGCATCAGTTATTTAGAATTTCTATTATTCCCCGCATTGTTCTTGCCCTGATTTTTTACTTGGTTTTTAAGTTTTTCGACTTCTTTATTCAATTCAATCAAATACAAGGTCAATTCCTCTATTTTCTCTTGTTGTATTCTTATAAGATTACCAACTTCTATTCCTTCGGCTAAAACAGTAGCTTCTGATGGCACATTAGGAAGGTGTCCGTTCTTTTTAATAAAAGTCTCAAGTTCTGGTAGCGAAATTAGTTCGTAATTTGGTTTAAATACATAGTCAGCCCAGGTAGTTCTCACACGTACTTCATCAGTGAGTATACCGCCATCAACAAACAAATTATAATTTGCAATACTAACACTTGATGAACCGTTCGTTAAACTAGTAGGAAAATTTGAGGAAATACCATCTCCAATTCCCACTTTTCCGTTAAAAACAAGCCTTTTCGTCGAAAAGTTTCCAGCAATTAATGGGGTAAGAGTATTCCCGTTGTGAATTATTAACTGCTCTCTAGATTCTGTTAAAGTAGAACCTGCCCGAAAACCAATGAAAACATTTCCATTATTTGCTGTATTTGTCCCAGTACCTTGTGTCAGATTGAGACCTGCTTCATGTCCAATAAGTACATTGTTACTGCCGTTGTTTTTGCCGCCCGTATTTGCTCCAAAATACAGGTTTGCGCTTCCTGTATATGTTGGACTAGCGGGATTTCCACCACCCGCAGAATCTCCAATAACAATATTGTCGGTCCCATTTAATGCAAGTGCCGCTCGCCAGCCAATTGAAATGTTACTGTTTCCTACAGCTTTAGAAGAGGCATCCTTTCCTATGGAAACATTGTAGGTTCCTTGGGCATCTTTTCCACTATTAACACCAATTCTGACATTACCACTACCTGAGGTTCCTGCAGTGCCAGCAATTACGGTTGAAACAGCAGTGTTACCACCTTGAGCAATCGCGCTTAACGAAAATACACAACACGTTACTACAAAACTGAATAACTTAAATTTTTTCATAACTTAAAGATTTAGGGTTTAAAAATTAAGTCTAAATTAAACAAAAATTACTATTAATAAAATTTATTTTTATGTTAAATTAACATATAATAAAAGTTATAAATAATATTTTAAATCTATTTTAATTTAACTTGAATTATAAATGTTAATTAATTGAATATTGCGTTAGGTACTGCAGCGGATAGCCCGTAAGAAAATTTGTGCTGCAAAAACACAAACAAACGGGCGACCCAAGAAGCCCGGTTGTGCCGCCGTTTTGCGCATAAATTTTTGCGGACTAGCAGCGAAAGGACCGCCCGCCGCACCGTACTATTCCACTAAAAAGCGGCGGCGGGAACGCCCAAATAGAAAATCTGTGAAAAAAGATGAAGTAATTTACGCGCGTTATTTAATTGATTAACACATGTTTGTGCGTTTTAAAACCTTGTTGCAAAACCCAATCATTTGTTAAAAATCAAAAAAAGTTTGGTTTTTACATTTACACCCGGCAATTTTACACCCAGAAATAATCGACATGAAAAATCTAACAATGATGTGCTGTTGTATGATGTGGAGCAATCCGCAGAGGTGCACTATGGCATGATTGTAAGATCTCGCATAAACTTAGTTAACCTCTGCCCAACCGCAGAGGTTTTTTTATTCTCGTTGTTCAAAAATCAATTTTTAAAAATGTCAGTCCAATCAAGAAATACCGCGCTAAACTCAATGTCATGTTGCTTCATGATGTGGATGATGTGTTGCACATACATCTGGGTTTACCTGTGTCTTGACAGCTGATAAAGTAGTTCTTTAAAACGTTAAGTCCTTTTGGTAAACCGCTCCAAAAGGGCTTTTTTTTTTGCCATCGCATTCGTTCAAATTTAGTAATCCATAAAAATTAAAATCATGAGTACAACCCAATTTTCAACCTTGGCATTGCACGCCGGACACGACACCGACAAAACCGCAGGAACACGCGCCGTGCCCATTTACCAAACCACTTCGTACGTGTTTAACAACTCCGATCACGCCGCAAACTTGTTCGGATTAGCCGAAGCCGGTTTTATTTACACCCGCCTCAACAACCCCACAAACGACGTGCTCGAACAGCGTTTAGCCGCGCTCGAAGGCGGAATTGGCGCCGTAGTTACCGCATCTGGAACCGCTGCCATTGCCACAAGCTTACTCGTGCTGCTGCGCGCCGGCGATCATATCGTGGCCTCAAACAGCCTCTACGGCGGCACCTACAATTTGCTTAGCGTTACCTTGCCGCGTCTGGGCATTACCACCACTTTTGTAGATCCTGAAGATCCGGAGAATTTTACCCGCGCCGCTCAAGAAAATACCCGCGCCTTTTTTGCCGAAAGCCTCGGAAACCCAAAACTCGACGTGCTCGACTTACGCGCCATCGCCGATCGTGCCGCGGCATTTCAAGTTCCGTTTATTGTCGACAATACTGTAGCAACGCCATATTTGCTGAACCCAATTGCGCACGGCGCCAACATCGTGATTCATTCGCTTACCAAATACATTACCGGCAACGGAACTTCGCTGGGTGGCGTGATTATCGATGCCGGAAACTTTGATTGGAGTAACGGCAAATTTCCGGAATTCACCGAGCCTTCGCCGGGCTATCACGGATTAAAATACTACGAGGCTTTAGGTGCCGCTTCGTTTATTGCCAAAGTGCGCATTGAAGGTTTACGCGATTTTGGCGCAGCGCTGAGTCCGTTTAATGCGTTCCAAACGCTACAAGGTTTGGAAACTTTGTCGATACGCATTTTAAAACACAGCGAAAATGCCTTGGCTTTGGCGCAATGGCTCGAACAACAAGAGGCCGTAGCTTGGGTAAATTACCCCGGCTTGCAAAGTTCGAAGTACAAAACGCTGGCCGAACAGTATTTGCCAAAAGGCAAAAGCGGTATTTTAACTTTTGGTCTAAAATCAGGCTTTGAAGGCGCAAAACGCTTTGTTGATTCGACACGATTGTTCTCGTTACTGGCCAATATTGGCGATACAAAATCGCTCATCATTCACCCAGCCAGCACCACTCACCAGCAACTTTCCGAAGCGCAGCAACGCACAACCGGTGTAACACCCGATTTGATCCGCGTTTCGGTTGGTTTGGAAGATCTCGCCGACCTAAAAGCCGATATCGAACAAGCCCTGGTTGCTGCTACGGCGCCTCAAACCGCCCTCGTATAAATTTAGCTAATTCATTCATTAGGTTTTGTTTTGTTTGTTTGTGCAACTGTCCTCCCCACTGTGGCGGAGGGCAGTTAAACAAACCAAAACGCGATAGGCAAAACCACGAAAAGACTCCTGTGTTTCGATAAAAAATTAGAGTTATGGCACATCTATTTAGTATTCCGCTTGCCGACCTGCGTTTACAAAACGGCTACACCTACGCCAAGCCCGTGCTTACGTATCAGGTTTTTGGGCAAACTTTAGGAACCGCAGCTGTAGTTGTGGTAAATCATGCCCTTACGGGGAATTCGAACGTAAGCGGTCCGGAGGGTTGGTGGAGTGAGTTGGTAGGTTCGGGAAAGACGATTGATACCGACGTGTTTACCGTGATTTCGTTTAATATTCCGGGAAACGGCTACGATAAAAACCCTGCGAATTTAATTGCCGAATACAAGCAATTTACCGTTCGCGACATCGCGCAATTGTTTTGGAATGGTTTGCATGCGCTGGGCATTGAACGCATTTTTGCTGTGATTGGCGGAAGTCTGGGCGGCGCAATTGCTTGGGAAATGGCCGTGTTGCAACCGAGATCGATCGGACATTTAATTCCGATTGCTACCGATTGGAAAGCTACCGATTGGGTTATTGCGCAAGTGCTAATTCAAGACCAAATTCTAAACAATTCCGACGACCCCATTGCCGATGCGCGCCTGCACGCCATGTTGTTGTACCGTACGCCCGAATCGATAAATCAGCGGTTTGGCAGAACGCGCACCAACGAATCGTCGGTATTTCAAGTCGAGCGTTGGTTGCTCAACCACGGAATTAAACTGAAAAATCGCTTTACGTTATCGGCTTACAAACTGATGAATCATTTGCTAAAGACAAACGACATCACCAAAGAGCGCGCCGATTTCCTCCAGGTTATTCGCAACGTTACTGCTGCCATTCACATTGTGGCGGTTGACACCGATTTGTTTTTTACCGCTGCTGAAAACCGCAAAACCTTCGAGATTCTGAAAACAAAACGCGAAAACATTTTTTTATATCAGATACATTCGGTGCACGGTCACGATGCCTTTTTGATTGAAAACGAACAGCTTTCGCAGATTTTAAACCCCATTTTTAACACACAGAAAACCAACACGTATGTCAGTTACAACCATTAATATTTTGCTTTTTGGAATCGGAAATGTGGGAAGCACCTTGCTGAAGCAAATGGAAGATTCGCGCGATTTTATTTCGAAGCAAAACGGCATTGTATTCAACTTTCCGATTATTGCCAATTCCACAGTGGTGTTGTTCCAAAACGCGGATCAGCAACAAGCTTGGGAAACCGATTTTAAACGCTCGTCGATTCCGTATCAATTCCAAGATATACTCGCTTTTCTAAAAAATACGCAACTTGAAAACCTGATAGCCGTTGATGTTACCGCATCCGATGTTATGCTTGGCCGCTATTTGCCTTTGGTGCAACACGGCTGTCATTTGGTTGCGGCGAATAAAAAACCCAATACGGCCGACTTAAATTTTTACAGTCTCCTGCGCAGCGAATTGGCGGTGCAACGGAAGCAATTTTTGTATGAAACCAATGTGGGTGCAGGCTTGCCAATCATTCAGACGCTGCGCAACTTGTATCAAGCCGGCGAACGAATTACGCGCATTCAGGGCGTTTTTTCTGGCTCATTGAGTTATATGTTTAATCGATTTTCGGTAGAGCCGTTTCCGTTTTCACAGATTTTAGCCGACGCGGAACGAAACGGATACACCGAACCCGATTCGCGAGACGATTTATCGGGCACCGACGTTGCGCGTAAGCTTCTGATTTTGGCGCGCGAACTGCAAGAACCGTTGGAGTTAGACGACATTTCAATTGAACCTATTTTTGGAGAAACGCTAACCCGTTTGCTGCATGAAACCGATTATCGCTCGAATAAGCAGGCATTAAACCGCTATTTGGAAGAGCGCAAGCAGCAGTTGGATCCCGATGAAGTTTTGCGTTTTGTAGGTGTTTTAGATTTGGAGAAGCGGCGTTTCGAAGTAAAGTTAACAGCTGTAAAGCGACTGTCGGCTTTAGGGCAATTGCGCGGCACCGACAATTTAATTGAAATTTATACCGAATCGTACGGACGCAATCCGCTAGTTGTGCAAGGCGCCGGTGCAGGAAAAGAAGTGACGGCACGCGGTGTTTTAAGCGATTTATTGCAGATTGCGCAATTGGTGAAGCAGCGAGAGGCCGTGCGCATTAGCGAAGTTTCGGGGTAAATGCCTGTGCCAGGAATTTCCGATTTGAAAGCTTTCGCTAACTTTACCACATGCGAAAAATCATCCACATTGATATGGATGCGTTCTATGCCTCGGTCGAGCAGCTCGATTTTCCGGACTTGCGCGGAAAGCCTATTGCTGTTGGTGGAAACGAGGTTCGGGGCGTGGTTTCGGCGGCGAGTTACGAAGCGCGAAAATTTGGTGTGCACAGTGCTATTTCGGGCGTTCTGGCCAAGCGCTTGTGTCCGCAGCTAATTTTTGTTCCCTTGCGTTTCGATCGGTATCGCGAAATTTCGGCCAAGATTCGCGAGATCTTTTTTCAATACACCGATTTAGTGGAACCTTTATCGTTAGACGAAGCGTATCTCGACGTTACCCAAAATAAAGTCAACCAAGGTTCGGCTACGTTGTTGGCAACCGAAATTAGGCAAAGTATTTTTCAAGAAACCCAGCTCACGGCTTCGGCGGGTATTTCGATCAATAAATTTTTAGCGAAAGTAGCGTCTGATTACAATAAACCCAACGGTCAGTTCACGATTGCACCCGAGCAGGTCGAAACGTTCTTGGAAGAGTTGCCTATTGGGAAGTTTTACGGCGTTGGAAAAGTCACGCGGG
>CALRVY020000147.1:0-7174 GCA_943371725.1 Pseudanabaena sp. UWO311
AAATAGGCTCGTCGGGATTAAACCACGGAAAAATGCCCGATTGATACGCGAGTTGTAAGCGTTCCGGCGACAAATCGCCACCAATAGCCAATAAGCCGTGATTGTTCGCGGCAGTAGTGGGCGGAAATTCGAGTGCTGAGGTCAGAAAATGCATAAAAAAAGGCGCTTTCGCGCCGTATTAACCTGAGTTCGATTTAAAAATTGCGGTCAGAAAACAGATAAATGGTTGATTACAAGGCAGATTTTTATTGGGATACTGTAGTATCGCAAAAAAATCTAACGAAGTAGGCAGCCGTTTATCTGTTTAGCGTGGAAGTTGTTCCTTTCCATTGCTATTTGATTTCACGATTTGCTGATTTCAAGCGATCTGACAAAGATTTTTAATCGAACTCAGGTTATTAATTTTTAGAACGGCAAATCGTCCGAATCGGCGTCGGTATTGTAGCTGTCGGCGGGCGGAAAAGGTCCGGTTGGTGCCGCAAATTGGTTGGCTGCCGGCTGTTGCGGTTGCTGGTAGCCCGTTGGTGCCGCTTGCTGATACGCCGGTGGTGCTTGTTGAGCCATTTGTGCGCCACGCTCGATACGCCAGCCTTGAATGTCGTTAAAATATTTAATTTCGCCTTGTGGACTTCTCCACTCGCGACCGCGTAAATTTATCGATACGCGAACTTCTTCGCCTACTTGAAAATTGTTCAGCAAGTCGCATTTGTCTTGAACAAAATTGATGCTGATGTATTGCGGATATTGTTCTTGTGTGGTTACTACCAATTCGCGTTTTCTAAAGCTATCACTTACGCGTTGCTCTGAGTTGATTACTTTGATGATTCCGGATACTTCCATTTTTTTGGCTTTTAAATTAGTTAATACGCGGTGCTAGCAATAGTTTCCAAGCATCTAAAACGGCTCCCGAACGCAGGTATTCAAGGGCTTGTTCTTGAATTTTGTGCTCGTCGGCGGTACTTAATGCGGCTTTTGCTGCAAAATTGCTTTTTACAAATGTATCAATTTCTGCTTCGGTAGGCAACTGTTCGACGTTTCCTAACCTACCTAAATCGTTCCCAGCAAACAAGGAACTGTCGCGTATGAATTTCGGAATATTGTCGACACCAATACCCAAGGTT
Source organism: Pseudanabaena sp. UWO311 (assembly GCA_943371725.1). GTDB lineage: Bacteria > Bacteroidota > Bacteroidia > Flavobacteriales > Flavobacteriaceae > Flavobacterium. The sequence goes on from CALRVY020000147.1 coordinate 1,122, forward strand.
GTTAGCGGTTTCGGAATTTCAAACAAGCCCGTATTCGAACGGCCGTACCAGTTGCCACCTAATCGTGAAACCAAATCGATTTTATGCTGATCGATGGCGCCTTTTTCGTCTAAAACCGCATCCGAAACATGAATTTTTAAAACTTCGCAGATCACTAAATTTCCAGCGCCGCCGTTTTCGCCCAAGGCAATAATATCGTTGATTTTGCACTCAAATTGCACCGGACTTTCGGCTACGCGGAACGGTTTTACCAAATCAGACGCTACAGCCGTTAAACCCGCTTTTTCGAATTCGTTTACACCGTCGGGGTACTCGGTACTGGACAATGAAACTTGCTCGACCATATCGAAATTCACGACATTGATCACTACTTCGCGCGTGGCTAAGCTGTTTTCGAGCGTGTGTTTTGTGGTATTATCGCGCACACGACGCGCCGGCGAGAAAATAAGTATCGGCGGATTGGAACTAAAAACGTTGAAAAAACTAAACGGCGACAAATTAGGAACACCCGTTGCCGACAAAGTGCTGGCTAATGCAATGGGTCGCGGACCTACAGCAGCTTGCAAGTATCCTTGAATTTGTGCAGCCGATAAAATATTGGTTTCGAAAGATGGCATTTGAGATTTTTTTCAAATGTACATCACTGCACGAAAAGCTGTTTGAATTTTAGGTTTTTTTAAAATCAATTTTGTGGATTTGGGAATTTGGGGACTTATTGGTGGAAGGATTTGGGCTTTGTATTTATTTGGTTGTAATATTGCGATATTACCTCGATTTAAAATACTGTAAATCATTCAGTAAACTTCACATTTTTTCAAGGAAATGCACCACATTTAGCAAACGAATTGTATAACGTATTTTTCGGAAACGATTTTTCCGCGTTAGCGATAGGAGCGGAAATGCGCTGAAGCCTGCGGTTTTGCGGTTGTTTTTTGCGGCGGCGACAGCGAGAGCCCACGCAACAATTACAGCCGCAACCGCAGGCAAAGGGCATTGCAGCGGATAGCGCGGCGCTCGGGCGGACTAAGCAAGGGGAGCGCAACGCCCAAAAATTGAAAAAATAGCGTACTTTTAAATCTCAAATTGTTTGCATGAAATTTTCTCAGAAACCACAATCGGCGCGGTGGATTATCTTGGCAACTTCGTTTGCTGTAATCCTGCTTATTTTGTGGAATACGTACCGCTTTTTTCAGGTTTTTAAGAACGAAGAACGCCTGAAAATGACCGTTTTAGCGGAAAGTATGAAGACCATTGACAAGGCTGATTTGCTGAACGATGAAATTGAATTGCCGCTGCAAATTATTAGCAACAACAAGACCATTCCGGTGATTGTAACCGATAGTAAAGGCAAGATTTTAAACACGGCGAACTTAAGCGAACAACTGGCAAACGACAGCGTGTACATGAAGCGTACTCTGGCACGCCTGAAGAAAGAAAACGAACCCATTTTGATGGCGAGCACGGGCAGCAAACAATATTTGTACTACGGAAACTCGGAACTTTTGAACTCGTTGAAATACTTTCCGATAGCACTTTTGCTGATTATCTTTTTGTTTATTGCGCTGATTTACAACTATTACCGCAGCGTAAAAATTGGAAGTGAGAATAAACTTTGGGCCGGAATGGCCAAAGAAACGGCGCATCAGATTGGTACGCCTTTGTCGAGTTTGCTGGGATGGATTGAAATTTTGCGCAGCGAACATGTAGAAGAATCGACCGTACAAGAAATCGAAAAAGACGTGGCGCGCTTGCAAACCATAGCCGATCGATTTTCGAAAATTGGGTCGGCACCCGCGCTAGAATCGTTGGATTTAATTGCCGAAACGGAGAAGTCGTACGCGTATTTGAAATCGCGTTTTGCGGGTCAGGTTAGTTTTACGTTTAACGCGCCGGCGTATCCGATATATCGGAATTTGAATCCGGTTTTGCACAGCTGGACGATAGAGAATTTGGTTAAAAACGCCATAGACGCTATGCGCGGACGTGGGGCCATTGATTTAACCATCACCGACGACGGCAAGCAGGTGCGCATTTTTGTATCGGATACCGGAAAAGGCATTGCCAAACATCAGTTTAAACGCATTTTCGAACCGGGTTTTACAACGAAAAAGCGCGGCTGGGGATTGGGTTTATCGCTTACGAAACGGATTGTGGAAGAGTATCACAAAGGTAAAATTGCCGTTACACGATCGGAAATTGGCAAAGGAACTACGATTGAGGTGAGCTTGTAGTAATTAACGACAGTTCGACATAAAATTTACATATTATACAACCAACTCGCCGGATTGGCGTAGGTGCTGTTTTGCGAGATCATGAACTTTAACGTGGTTTTGCCGGTATCGCCGTTAGTGCGAATTTTCCCGATGCTTTGCTTGGTGCTTACTTTGTCGCCTTTGCTCACGTTAACAGTGCTCAGGTTTTGGTATACCGTAAAGAAATCACCGTGCTGAATCATGACCGCTTTGTTTACTGGTGAGATTACAATGACGCTGTACACCGTTCCGCCGTAGACAGCTCGTGCGTTTGCGCCCGAGTCGGTTGTGATTTCAACGCCGCTACAGTGTACGGTTAACCCTTTATAGATTGGGTGTGGCTGATCGCCGTAACGTAAAGTTACTGTTCCGCGCTCTACAGGCCAAGGAAGTTTCCCTTTGTTGGCTTTAAAGTTATCGGATACGAGTTTTGCTTCGGGCGTAAGTACAATTTTTGTAGCTGTTTCCGTTTTGCGTGTCTCGGCTGCGGTAACTTTTGTTGGGTTCGCTTTTTTGTTTGCAGCAGCTGCTTTTTTGTTTGCTTCAGCAATTGCGGCTTTGATTAAATTGTCGATTTTACGATCAATTGCACGCGATTCTTGCTGCTTTTTCTTGATTTCGGCAATGATTTTCTTCTTGTCTTTTTTGATGGAATTTACCAAACGCTCTTGCTCTAAGCGTTCTTTTTCCAAGTTTTCGCGTTCTTTTTGCTGTTCGGTAAGTAGGCTTTGTTTTTGTTTCTTCTGATCGTCGAGAACGGTATTGAACTGCTGTAGTTTTGCTGTTTTCTCTTTTATTTCTTCGGCCTGCATTTTTCGGTACGAAGCGTACTGTTTCATGTACTGCGCGCGTTTGTAGGCTTGAAGAAAATTTTCGGACGAGAGTAAAAACATGGCGCGACTCTGTTCGGAGCGACTCTTATACGATTTGCGAATCATTTCGGCGTAATCGGCTTTAAGATCGTCGAGATCGCGGTTGAGTTTATTGATTGCCAATTGATTGAGGTACATGTCGTTCTTCAAAATCTTGGCTTGCTTTTCGGTGGTATTTATGAGCTTTTCGCGCAGTTTTATTTTTTCGGTTTGTTGTGCTATAAGTGTAGCAACCGACTTTTGCTTTTTGTTTTGCGAATTCAGCAACTCTTCTTGTTCTTGAATCTCGCGTTGCAATTGTTCTTTACGCCGTTGCAGCTCTTCTTGCGTAGGCTGTGCAAACGCCTGAAAAGAGAGCAATAGTAAAAGAAAGGTGCACCACTTAAGTCCCATAAGATATTTTGTTATTCGAGTATAATACGTTCGTAACCGCTGGGCACTTCGTAAGGAAATGACACGTTTTCGTTTACTTTCACGTCTTTGTATTCGATATCAATTTTAGTAAATTTTTCTTGTTCTTTTGCTAAAACACTTACGCCCATTGGAAAAGGCACATTGCTGTAACTTCCGTAGCCGTTGTAATCGACGGTAACGCTCTGGTTTTTTTCAATGCGTAAAATTTGTGTTTTTTTTAAAAAGAAATTGGCTGCTTCGAAGGCATAGGCGCTTGCTTGCGGTTTTGTGGCTTTTGTTCGAAGTTCGTAATTAGAACCTGAAACTACGGCTATAAAATCGGTTGCTGTTAGGTTGTCGAGTGGTTTTCCGAGCAATAAATTTTGGACTTTCTCGTAGTTAAGTGGCGTTCCAGCCAAACGACTCAAAGTGGTGTAATCGCCATCAAAATATTTATCACCTGTTTTTTGATAATACTGTACGCGGTCGGGTGTGATGAGTGCTTTTGCCACGGTAATTCCAAGCACTTTTACACTAACAAGAATTTTCTCGTCTTTTTTGATTCGGATGTCGGCTCCTGCGTTTATGCCAGCATCCTCAGATTCGTAGCCAACACTTGCGCGAATAACAGCGGTTTTAAAATCGATTTTATTGGCTTGAATGCCGTTAATGATCGTTTGCACATCGAGCGCATCAGTAGCTTTAGCTTCGGCAATTGTAGCTTTCGACTTGCACGAAACGATCGTTAAAACCAGCAACAAGCAGGCGATTTTCTTCATTTTACTTCAGTTTTTCCGCTTTTTTGAGGTATTTATCTTTGTTTTTCAGATCGCCTAGCGATTGATAAACGTCTGCCAGCAATTTGTAAAAAGCTGCTTCAAAGGTAGGGTTATCCAATACAAAATCTACGCCGCTTTCTAATTCGGAAACCGCTTCTTTTACTTTGCCGGATTTAAACAATGCGAGACCTTTATAATAAAAGGGTTCGGGCTGGTTCGGAAATAAATCTGCGTAATCTTGTGCTTGTTTCAATAAGGCATCGTACTGTTGATTCTGCGAAAGCGATTGGAAAAGGAGTCGCGCCGCTTCAAAATCGTCGGGCTTGATCGAAATGCCTTTTTGAAGATACTTTGCAGCTTTGGAATAATCTTTTTTATTGAAGAAATACTTTCCCACTTCGGTTGCCACTACAATGTTTTTGTCTTCGGGCAGCAAGGCAATTGCTTCTTCAAAAACCGGTTCGAATTGTTGGTTTTTAGTAATGAAAATGAGAAACTCATTAATCATTCGGTGCTTGATTTTTGCATCAACACGCGAACTTTTCAGTGCTTGTTTTAAGGCTGCACCCGCTTTTGTTCCGTCGTTGTTGGTGAGATGTAGCTTGAATAAACTCACCTGTGCCCAATCGGAAGTTGGAATTTCCTTTTCCAACATTTTGGCAACTTCTAAGGCTTTTTCTTCTTGATTGCTGTTGCTGTAAATGGTTATCAGCTCTACATAATTCGATTCTTCTTTCGGATTTTTCTTAATCTTACTCAACAAATCGTCTTTTTCACCGCCTTGATATTTCGCATTAGATAAAATTTGCGCTTTGTACAAACGTCGTTTATCCGATTCACCAACCGTTTCATTAAGCTGATTAATAAGCGCTAAAGCTTTATCGTACTGTAAAGTATTCATGTAAAGCGACACCAAATCTTCTTGGTACGAAGCTTCAAAGGCAACCAATTGCTGCACCAAAACAATGGCTTGTTGCCAATCTTGTTTGGCATAGCACACTTCGTACATGCCATCGAGATACCATCTGTTTTTTGGATCTAAATCGTGCGCTTTTTGAAAACTGCTGTATGCAATGTCGTATTTTTTTAACTTCAGATAACTTTTTCCTAGTTCGTTGTAAACGGCCGGATTTTCCTTTTGGATTTCAGCACACTTTTCAAGAGCCGTTACAGCCTTATCGAAATTTTCGATGCTTTTTTGTTTGAGTGCTTCGAAATACGAATTCTGAAAATCGTCGGTAGTAGCGGCAATCTGTTCGGGTTCAACCTGAGCAAACGCTGAACTTGCAGCTAACAAACCACAAACAAGATGAAACGCTATGTTATGAAGTTTATGCATTATTCTAAAACGCTGTAATCGCCAATGCTGATTTTAGTGAAACTGCCGTCGAATTTCGCATGATTACCAATCATCGCTTCGTCTAAATTGGCGTTAGAAATGGTAGATTGCGTTTGAATCAGACTATTCTTAACGTTTGAATTGCTAATCTTAGTGTGTGCGCCAACGGATACGTTTGGTCCGACGGTGCTGTTTTCGATTACAACATGATCGCCAATAAAGCAGGGCGGAATGATGGTGGCGTTTGTTAACACAGCCGAACTACTTACCAAATTTTTTCCTTCGTCGTGTAAAAATTGCAACATACGGCTGTTGGTTTCTACCGTTACGGCTTTGTTTCCGCAATCCATCCATTCGTCGACCGTTCCAGGTACAAAACGCATCCCTTTTTGCTTCATGTTTTCCAAAGCGTCTGTGA
>CALRVY020000148.1:0-7124 GCA_943371725.1 Pseudanabaena sp. UWO311
GATTATTAGTCCGATTTCCGACAATTATTTGCATACACCGGGTAAAAAATTAGAACTCGATATCGCCGATTTTGCCATTGCGCCATTTGAAACCGTTATAAGCTTAAACAACAAACAAAATAAGGTGAACGCGCGCGCTGTTTTTGCTATTCTTCAGGAAGATTTGAGCTGCATCATCACTTTAAAATCAGCCACAATCGGCTCGCCAAAAGACTTAGATCGAAAAACCTACTCGTCGTACCGTGCTCGATATGAGGATGCTATTGTAAAACAAATGGTAATTAACGACGGTGGAGTAGGGAATGTTGAATTCATGTATCCGGAGAAACTGGATATTTGGAATTCTGTAATCAACGGAACTGCGGATGCAACCTGGATTTTCGATAATTGGGAAGGTGTTGATGTAAAACTGAAGGATTTGCCAATCAACAAATTTCGAATGGCCGATTATCGCATTCCGTACGGATACTCTCCCGTAGTACTGGCAAAAAAAGAAAAAATTGTGGCAAACCACGAGTGCTACAGCAATTTTGTAAAAGCTTCGAAAAAGGGCTTTCTATTCGCAAAAGAAAATCCAAACGAAGCGATTGCTATTTTAAAAACCTACTTACAAGCATACGATTTAAACCACATAAACCTTAGCGAATCGCTCGCGATAACAGCACCTTATTTTGGCGACGCCCAAACTTGCGGATGCATGCAAAAAGAGCGCGTTGATGCATTTTTAAAGTGGTTGGTTGAACGTAACCTGGAAAATAATGTGATTCTTGAACAGGAGTTATTTACCAACCATTTGTTGTAGCGCCGCGCTCCGCAAACGTTCCCGACTTTGAGGTTCATTTGAAAAGTACTTGCGCTACCATTTAACTGAATTAAATCAGCGCTCTGACATAGATTTTTAATCGATCTCAAGTTCTTAACAATTAACTTACGCAATAGTAAAATTCGAGCGTATAGATTTAATATCTACAGGCAGTTTCCCTAATATACATGCGTTTCTTTTGCAAAAACGAATTTTGTGAAAAAGCGTCAGATTGATTTGGTTGTGATTTCCGATGTGCATCTTGGAACTTACGGCTGCCACGCCCGCGAACTTTTTACGTATCTCCAATCCATCAAACCTAAAAAACTGATTCTCAACGGCGATATTGTTGATATTTGGCAATTTCGCAAATCGTATTTCCCGAAGTATCATTTGAAAGTCATTAAAAAAATAATCGATTTTGCTTCGAAAGGAACGGAGGTTTATTATTTAACGGGCAATCATGATGAAATGCTTCGCAAATTCAGTGATGCTCAAATTGGCTATTTTACTATTGCCGATAAGTTGGTTCTCGATCTCGACGGTAAGAAAGCGTGGTTTTTTCACGGCGATGTTTTCGATGCATCGGTAAATCACGCCAAATGGATTGCGAAATTGGGAGGTTACGGTTACGATTATCTTATTTTAATGAATCGATTCATTAATTGGGTGTTGAAAAGACTCGGAAAAGAACCGTATTCGTTCTCGAAAAAAATCAAAGCGAGCGTAAAAAAAGCAGTGAGTTTTATTTCCGACTTTGAAAATGCGGCAACCGAACTTGCCATTGAAAATAAATACGATTACGTGATTTGCGGACATATACACGAACCGAAAATTAGTACGAAGATGAATAAAGTAGGTTCAACTACGTACTTAAATTCGGGCGATTGGATTGAAAATTTAACGGCATTAGAGTACCATAAAAAGCGTTGGAAACTCTTTAAATACAGGGAACAATTCGAACTTCCACAAGAAAATTTATTCGAAATGGAAGAAGCTTTAGAACCAAAACTTGTTGCATCGCTGATTTTCAATAAGAAATAAGTTAGATTTGCGTTTATACCACATCTAAACTTATACAAAATGAAAAACACAATTTTGAGTCTGTTCGTTCTAGCTGCGTTCGTAAGCAGTTGTGGATCGGATAGTAGTGACGACAATAACAACAATCCAAGTTCCGACAATTATCTGCCACTGGCAATTGACAACTATTGGAAATACGAGGTTAAAACCGATAATGCCGTAACAGGAACCGACTCGTTATACATTGAAAAAGATACCACCATAAACCAAAACGTTTACAAGAAATTTACGGTTGATGGAATCCCGAATGGTTTTTTCAGTAGCGTTGCAAATGGAAGCGCAATTCGCAAAAGCGGCACAAAATTACTGCTAACAGGAACAACAGGTTTGGATTTAGCAGCCGAATTTCCAGTTGATATCGAAATCGTTGATTTGCCCGTATTTGACAGCGCTGCAGCTATGGGAACAGTAATTGGCACTAAAAATGGTTCGTTTTCGCAAACCATATCCGAATTTCCGGTAACAATTACTTACAGTCTTACTGCAACTCAAGGCGAAACTTTACCAACGTACACCGTTCCATCGGCAGATACGTTTAACGATGTGAAGTCGGTAGTGTTAAAACTCAATTTAGCAGTGGTCACATCAATCCAAATATTGCCAGGTTTTCCAGCTGTTGAAGTACCTATATTACAGTCGCAAGACGTAGTAGTTTCTACCATTTATTACGCTAATAACATTGGAGTGATTTACGCAACGACCAATACGGCCTACGAATTGGAAGACTTTTCAGCGGTTGGCATTACACTTCCAATACCGCAAAGTTTTAGTCAGACGCAAACCGAACGCATGACCATTCATCAACTACAGTAAAGTTTTGTAAGCTTTTCCAGAATTGGCGTAATTCAAAAATGGTACAATAACGGTTCTTTGTAGTTCACAAAAACAGTTTTTATGAAAAGGATTTTTTTAATTACCACATTACTTTTAGGAACGGCACTTGCAAGTCAGGCGCAGGACATAGCAAATAACGCATTGGGTTTACGTTTGGGCGATAACGACGGTTTTGGAGGAGAACTATCCTACCAACGTGGTTTGGGCGACAATAACCGATTGGAATTAGATTTGGGGTTTAGAAATAACGATGATTATGATGCGTTTAAGCTTGTGGGCTTGTATCAGTGGATATGGAATATTGAAGGCGGCTTTAATTGGTATGCGGGTGCAGGCGCTGGTATTGGAAGCTTTAGTCGCGATCGCGGACCAGCTTTTAACGACGAAGACGGCACCTTTCTTTTAGCTGCTGGCAATTTGGGAATTGAGTACAATTTCGATGTTCCGATTCAATTGGCTTTAGATATCAGACCCGAAATTTATTTTGGAGACGATTTTAGAGAAGACGATTTCGGTCCGGATTTAGCACTAGCTATTCGATATAGATTTTAAGAAGGTCGGCAGTAGCCGACTTTTTTGTTTTTAGACCGCACTTCAATGTAAAAACGCAAGTCGGAAGACATAGCGATAGACAACGCCCTTTTCTTAAAAAAGGATTCGAGTTGGCGCTAAAATGTTGGGCCAGCGTTTGCGTTTTTAATTTTTTAAAGATCCGAAAAGGGCATTTTGAAAAACGACCGTCGGAAGAACAATCTTTGATTACGGCGCCATTCCCTTTATTTGGCGCACGGAAATTGCGTGTTTTAGTGAAAATTTAGTTTTTAGTCGGTAATGTTAGCAGCAAAATCTCCGAAAATGTGTTGTAGAATTTTCGTTGTTTGAAGAACGTATTTTTTCAGAAGCTAATCCGGCTGTTCGCTATAGTCCGCAAAAAATACGGTTTGTTCACGCCGCAGTTTATGGGCTTCTTGGGTCGCCCACACCTTGCGGGTTCACCATACCGTATTTTTCTTACGGGCTGCCGCTGCCATCCGGGCTAGGAAAATCGTTACTAACGTTTAGTGGAAAAAGTGTATATTCGTGAGAGACAAAAGGCGAAACGAGTGTCCAATTTAACATATCAAAAATGCGCATAAATTTTTTGACGCAAGTTGCTGTTATTAAATAATTTAAGCTTGTTTTTGAAAATTGAGATTAAGGAAGGAATTTCGCCAATTGTCAAGTTATGCCTCATTGTAGGCGACACCGTAAACAGACAACATAATGGAAGAAATATACCGACTTATAATTGAATTCAAGACGACACATCCTTTGAGATTTTGGACAGCTATTTTTATTGCGACATCCTTAATCTTATTCGTTATTTGGCGACTTTCAAAGAACAAACGAAAAGCGAAAATTGAACATTTAGGAACTCAAATAACTACATCGACAGTTATTGAAGAGAAAGAAACCGTTAAACCAAAACTTGACGCAAAGAAAGAAAATCCAAAGTTTGAAACACCTCAAACTAAAGTTTATACAGACACTTCTGATAAAGTCAATTTGGAAGTAAATGAGACAAAACCTATTTACGCAAAACCGACCGAAACCAAACAAGAAAAAGTAATACCGAAAGTTGAAACAGTTGAAGTTAAACCAAAAGCTAAAACAAAATCCGAAGAACAACTTCCTAAAGCCAAAGTTGAGACAACAAAATCAAAAAACGAAGTTGACTTTGTTAATTATGACATCACAAAAGTTGCTACGACAAATTCATATCCAGTTTTTCGTTTTCCAAAAAAAGGCACAGTAGTTAGAAGCTATAGATTAGGAAATACAAAACGTAGAGGGTTTAAAGAAGAATCTTTTCAAAATTCAATTGAACGATGCTTTGGAAAAGACTTTGTTGTTTTAGGAAACGTAAGACTAAATACAGGTAAAGAAACACGACCTTTTGAGCCAGACATAGCAATAATTGATAAATCAAATTCAAACCTCAGAATAGACATTGAAATTGACGAACCATACGCAGGAATTACTCGACAGCCAACACATTGTAAAGGTGAAGATGTTAATCGAGACATCTATTTTGTTGACAGAGGTTGGATAGTTATTCGGTTTTCAGAGTATCAAGTCCATTTGCAAGAAAGTGATTGTTTAAAATTTATCGCAGAAGCGATAAAGTCAGCACTTCCAAATTATGAAATTCCAAACCAATTAGCCAACCAATTCGCAATACAGGTTGAAAAACTTTGGGACATAGTACAAGCACAAAAGTGGGAAAAAGCAAAATATCGGGAACAATATCTTAATCATACTTTTCAAGCCATTGAAGAACAATCCGAGACAATTGAAAGAGATTTTGACGAACAAGAACTTAAAGAGGAAAAATTAGTTAAACCAACATTAATTGGAGAAGTTGACAACAAGAAATCTATTGCATTTAATCTTAAAAATAAACATCCAAGAGATAGCAGAATTAAGTTTTATCCCGAACCACATATTTATACAATTGATAATACACCTGCACCTTCTGCAAGTACAATAATCGCAAAGTTCTTTCCCGAATTTGACAGTTATGGCAAAGCCAGTAATTTGAGTGCAAGCAATCCTTTATTTGGATTACCTATTGAGGAAATTGTTGAAATATGGAATTCGAGAGGAAAAGAAGCTGCTAATCAAGGGACACATTTACACGAACAAATCGAAAGATTTTATCTTGGACAAAAATATGTGAACACTCCAGAATTTCATTTGTTTGAACAATTCTGTAATGACCACCCAAACTTAAATCCGCACAGAACAGAATGGCGAGTATTTGATGAGGAACATCATATAGCGGGAACAATAGATTTAATTACCAAAAATGGAGCAGGTTATGAATTGTATGATTGGAAAAGAAGTAAAAAAATAATAGACGTGTTCAGCGGTAATCCAATTGTAACAGACACTTGGGGTAACGTGGGAGTTGGTCAACTTTCAACAATACACGACACGAGCTACAATAGATATTGCCTTCAACAAAGTTTATATAAATACATTCTTGAAAAAAACTATGGTTTAACTGTTTCTAAAATGTTTCTCATAGTGTTGTATCCCGACTACGACAGATATTATAAAGTAGAAGTACCGTACTTGAAAGACAAAGCAGAATATATATTAAAGACACTGTGAAAAAACAACGAAGGCATAACAGCACCTTGCCAAAAGCGGGGCAGACGTGGTTACAGAAACTTTTCGGCTCCGAATAAACATTAGTAGTAGTTTGACAGATGGTGCTTCGAAAGCCCCGCCTTCGGCAAGATGCAAAACGATGTTGCGAAAGGCGCGCCTTCCACCACATCAATACGCGCCCTTCGCACATCTACGCGTTTCGCAAAATGCGAACCACTTCGCGAAGCGCGCGTATTGTTATGGGCAAGCTTAAACAAAACTCTTTAAACATGAAACAAGGTAAAGAATACGAAATATTCATCTATGAGAAATTCAAGAGTTTTTTCCTAGGTTTAACTGTTACGTTAAACGACAAAATAATAGGTAAGCAAAGTAACATCAGACGTGAAATCGATGTATCTGTCAAGGGAAAAATAGATAATGTTGAATTATTATATCTTGTACAATGCAAAGATCATAACAAACCCGCCGATGTAAAAATAATCGGTGAGTTTTCAGCAGTAATAAAAGATGTGAATGCTTCAAAGGGTTTTTTAATATGTACTTCAGGTTTTACAAAAACAATACATACTTATGCTAAAAATTTAGGAATTGAATTAGTTACTATTGAAGATATTAATTCAAAAAAGTGGAAAGCAGAAATCGAAATACCTATACTATATATATGGAAAAAACTCGATGTAGCCTATAGTCCATCTATTAAAGTAACAGAAGAATTAGCCGAAAAGAATAAAACCGAATTAGTTATTACCCAAAAAGACATAGAGATTGTTAGTGTTGATAATGGCATTACATCAATTAGATTAATAGATTATCTGAACAATAAAATTGAAGATGAAGAAATTGATATTGTAAAAGAAAAAATAATATTATTAGACGACCCAAAATTAATGTTAAAATTTGTTGACTTATGGGTGCCTGTGACTTTTGAAATTATTTTTATAACTGGTGAAATATATTATCTTAAATATGTAAAACCTGAAGAGTATTCACAAATGATTAATCATGTTACTAAAGAAATTCTCCCACTTGAAATTGGGTTAGATACTTCACATTTCAAATTTGATGATAGTTTCATTGAAATTGACAAAAGTGATTCTCCGATTTTATCAACTGTATTAATTGAAATTGAAGAGAATATATATCCTATAAACCAATTGACTTTTGAAACAAAAGGCTTTTCCCTAAAATAAAGCTAGCCCATAACATCGGTAGCTGTTGCACAACCTCTTTTAAAAAGTAAAAAACA
>CALRVY020000149.1:0-7098 GCA_943371725.1 Pseudanabaena sp. UWO311
GAGTTTCGGCTAATTCGGGAATTCGAACTACGTTAAAATCAATGGAAACTTTGGCGGGTTGGAAAACGTTTATTCCGAAATTCGAGTATACCACCGATAACGCTGCGATGATTGGAATTGTTGGTTATCAACAGTTTTTAGCAGGAAAACAAGTAAATCAGAATGTGATGGCGAAAGCCCGAATAAAAATGTAATGCAGTTATTTTACGACGAAGAGTTCACTGAAACCACCGAAAACTACCGCCTAGGTCGAGAAGAAAGCAAACATCTGATTAAAGTGCTGCGCAAGAAATCCGGTGATTTAGTACAAATTACCAATGGAAAAGGTTTGTTAGCTAATGCGTATATCGCTGTTGCAGATGAAAACAAAGCGCAACTTAAAATTACGAGTACACAAACTGTAGCGTCTCGGAATTGTGGAATTGAATTGTACTTAGCGCCTACGAAAATGACCGATCGTTTGGAATGGTTGTTGGAAAAAGCGACAGAAATAGGATTTGAGAAATTTCAACCTATTTTGTGTAAGAGGTCGGAACGTAAAGAGTTAAAAATCGAACGTTTACAAAAAACGGTCGTTTCTGCTTTAAAGCAAAGCGGTCAAGCACACCTTCCTGAGATTACGGAAATTCAAAAATTTCAACAAGCTATTGCGAATTGTTCTGCGGAACAAAAGTATATTTGTTATTGCGGAACGGGCGAAAAAACAGAACTTTTTCACGACCTTGTGGCCGGAAAAAATACGGCTATTTTTATTGGTCCTGAAGGCGATTTTACCGCAGATGAAGTTGCGTTAGCCGTTTCAAATGGTTTTAAAACGGTATCGCTTGGCGCGAATCGTTTACGCACCGAAACTGCTGGACTAGCGGCAATTATGGCTTTTAATTTGAAAAATTTGTAATGAAAAAACGGTTGCTATTTAGTGTTTTATTGATGGGATATCTCGCTCAAAGCCAAGAAATTGGACTTTTGAAATACGGCGGTGGTGGCGATTGGTATGCAAATCCGACTTCGCTTCCTAATCTGATAAAATTTTGCAATTTAAATATTGGAACTAAGCTTGTTAGTAAGCCGCAAACGGTGGAATTGTCGAGTCCGGATTTATTTTCTTACCCATTTATTCACGCAACAGGACACGGAAATATTGTATTTTCAGATTCTGAAGTTGAAAATTTACGAAAATATCTAGAAGGTGGCGGTTTTATTCATTTCGACGATAATTACGGTATGAGTCAGTATTTGCCGCAACAAATTAAAAAAGCATTTCCGCAGAATCCCTGGGTTGAATTACCCGCCTCACACCCTATTTTTCAAAAGCCTTTTTCTTTTCCAGCTGGATTGCCAAAAATTCACGAACACGATGGTAAACCACCAAAAGCTTTTGGATTATTTTTGAACAATCGGCTAGCACTTTTATTTACAACAGAAACTGATTTAGGCGACGGTTGGGAGAACCAAGAAGTACACAATAATCCAAAAGAAGTGCGTGAAAAAGCACTGAAAATGGGCGCAAACATTATTTATCACGTTTTTAACAATTAAATTATGACGCCAAAAGAACTGAGTAACGGAATATTGCGAACCTTATTTATTTTGTCGGGAATTGTACTCGCCTACTTTTTCCTTACAGCCATCAGTTCGGTTTTAATGTATTTGCTAACAGCCTTGATTTTAACACTTACCGGCCGACCCTTGCTTCGGTTTTTCAAAGGGAAGTTAAAATTCTCGAATAATGCAGCCGTCATTGCGGTTTTGACAATTTACATCGGCATTATTGTAGGATTCATTTCGTTATTGGTACCGCTCATTATCGAGCAAGGAAATCATTTAGCCGTTTTGAACATCGCCGATATCGAAAAAAACGTTAGTGCTTTAAAAAACGACTTAGTGTTTTTTTTAGAGTCGCATAGTATCGACGCTGCCGATGAATTGCAGGAATTTAATCCTGCCAGCGTTGTCGATTTCAACTTCATTCCCAATATCTTAAACAACATTTTAGGAGCTTTAGGGAATATCGGAATGGCCATCGGAAGCACGCTTTTTATCACTTTTTTCTTCTTAAAAGACAAACAGCAAATTGCCTTAAATATTCAACGACTCATTCCAAAAAGTAAACGAGAACAAACTACAAATTCCATCGAATCGATAAACGAAATGCTCAGTAGTTACTTCGTTGCCTTACTGTTACAATTAGGGATTGTGTTTGTACTTTATTTTATAGTACTGTTGGTTTTTGGCGTTCCGAATGCTTTAGTGATTGCATTTATTTGTGCGATTTTGAATATCATTCCGTATATAGGACCGTTAATTGCTTCGATAATAGCCGCTTTATTAACCATGTTAAGTCACATCGGTCAAGATTTTCAATCCGAGATTCTACCTCCAACGATTTACATTTTAATTGGTTTTTGGGTTGTACAGCTCATCGATAACAACATTTCCCAACCGCTCATTTTCTCAAAAAGCACAAATTCGCATCCTTTAGAAATATTTTTGGTTATTTTAATTGCTGGATTCATTGGTGGTGTTATGTTGATGATTGCAGCTGTACCAGTATACACTATGCTGAAAATCATTGCAAAAGAGTTTTTTCCAGACAATAAATTTGTTCAAATTCTTACTCAAAATATGTGATGGATCAGGAGTTGACGCAAAATATCCGAGAGTACATCTTTAACAATATCGGAAGTGATTTATCAAAACTTCAATTTGCGAAGTTTCCTTTTGACGAAGAAAATCGGAATTTTATTTTTCAGCAAATTGCTGCAAGACAGAAGGCTTTAAAAAAATTGCCAACATACGTGAATAATATGCGTGTTGTGTTTCCATCGGCGGTTTCTGTAGAACAAACCTCATCAGAAGCTACAGCAAAGTTTAAATCGTCTTTGGTTTCGGGTGATTCTTTAATCGATATTACTGGTGGTTTAGGAGTTGACTGTTTGTACTTTTCGAAGAAAATAAAACAGGTCGTTTATTGCGAACGAAATGAAGCTTTAGCCGTTTTTGCGAAACATAATTTTAAAGAATTAGGCGCCAATAATATCGATTGTTTCCATGAAAATGGCATATCATATCTTTTCAATAATGAAACTAAATTCGACTGGGTTTATGTTGATCCGGCGCGAAGAGATGCTGCAAATAACAAAATGTATCAACTTTCGGATTGCGAACCCAATTTGGAATTGCTGCAACAAGATTTGCTTTTTAAAGCAGAAAATGCACTCATTAAAACATCGCCAATGCTCGATATTAGTTTAGGCCTGAGGCAATTTAATTATGTGTCTGATATCTATATCGTTGCAGTTAAAAATGAAGTTAAAGAACTTTTGTGGAAGCTCAATAAAAATGCCGATTTATCGCCCCGAATTTTTGCAGTTAATCTTACAAACGATCAAGAGCGCATTGAAGAAGTCAATCCAAAAATAACTTCATCCGAAATTGCAACTGAAGTAAAAGGTTATCTTTATGAGCCGTTCGCAGCTATAATGAAATCAGGACATGTTAATTATTTAAGTGCGAAATACAACGTTCAAAAATTAGCCGAATTCTCACATTTATTTGTCTCAGATGAATGTATTGATTTTCCAGGTCGTGTTTTTAAAATTGTTGAAGTACATTCGTACCAGAAAAAAAACTACGCCATTTGGCAATCGCAACAATTGAATATTAGTACGCGTAATTTTTTTGAAACTCCCGAAGTCTTGCGAAAAAAGTTCAAAATTAAAGATGGTGGAACACGTTACGTTTTTTTCACTACCTCGCTAACATTAGGGAAAGTAGTTTTATTTTGTGAAAAAATATGAGAAAAGAATTTTGTTTATTTATTGTGTTACTATCGTCTATCGCTTTCGGACAAACGCCGTGTAAGTGGGATATCAATGTAACCGACAGTTTAGGAACGTACAAGGAAACTAAATCATATTTGATTTACGAACGTAATTTCGATAATAAACAGACGTATTTATCCTTTAAATTACTTCAAGATAACGGAACGCCACTTATTCGTTACGAGCTGATTGAAAAAACAAAGAACTTTAGTAAAGCTTTTTGTTTCGATAAGTCGAGTCGAATTTATTTGCAATTGCAAAACGGAAAGATTGTTACATTGATTTTTGGTGGTGCCGATGTTTGCAGTAGTATGGTGCAAACGGATCAAAACACCTCAACTCGACTGCTTTCGGCTGATTTTTATTTTACAAAAGGAAGTATTGAGGAACTGAAAGAATCGCCAGTGATTTTGATGCGCGTTAAATATAGTACCGACACAAACGATATCATTTTGAAAAAGACCTTGAAGTCGGAACTAAATGGAACTGAAACGTCACCAGAAAGTTTTTTCAATCTATTTCTACCTTGTCTAGAGCTTCCTTAGAGTTACAGAGATTTTCGTCGGAAAGATTGAATTTTCTCGCTTGTCCGTAGTTGTAATGCCACCATTCGCTCGCTAAAGGTTTAAAACCGGCTGCTTTCATTACCGTAAGTAGTTTCTTGCGATTGGATTTCTGGATTTCAGTGAGATTTTCGTAATTATGACTTGCTTCTACACCAAAATAATCAAACGCTGTTCCCATATCCAATTCAACGCCATTTTCATCGACGAGCGTTAAATCAACTGCTGCACCACGGTTGTGAATAGAACCTTTTTTTGGATCGGCAACGTATTCAGGGTTTTGAACTAAAGCAAACATCCGTTGTTGCACAGATCGAGGTCTATAACAATCGTAAATTTTCAATCGTAAATTGTATTTCCGCAATGCCTTATTTGCTGCTTTTTTCAAAGCTCTAGCCGCTTCGTATCGCAAAAAACAGGTGTTACAATCGTAAACAGCTTCTTTAAGAAAATTATCTGACGTTGCGTATTTTAGATCAAAAACAACGCGATCTTCATAGGTAGTTACTGATACAAAAGAGGAATCGACAAGGTGCGACTGTCCGTAAAACAAAAATGGCGCTGTAGCTAGAAAAAGTGTGAATAGATGCTTCGGAGAAAACATTAATTTTTATTTTTACAAGAAGTGAAAGTTAACCATTTAATACCATTTTTTATGAAAAATTCGATTTTTATAGCATTGCTGGCGATTAGTTTGAGCTGGAACGTTACTGCACAAGAAAAAGATTTAAAGCAACGTGCTTCTGACGCGAAAGCGAAAAGTCAAGCAAAAACTAAAGCTGAGGGCAAGAAAGCCGATGTAAAGGTAAAAGAGCTCAAGGCATCTGCGAAAGCAGAAGAAAAGAAAACGAATGCGAAGAAAACAGAAGCTTCAAAGGCAGCAACTGAAACTCGAGGCGCTGTGTTGAAAGAAAAAATGAAAGTTGTAGAAGAAAAGAAATCGCGAAAAGCAGAGGGCGATAAGGCTATTAACAAGGCAAAATCGGCTGGTGAAGCCAAGGCATCGGCGAAAAAAGAAAGAGTTAAAAGCGAGGAAAAGAATTTGAAAGCTGCAGCGGCAAAGGAAAAGAAAGCAACGGCTGACAAAGCAAGTGGAACTTATAATGGCAAAAAATTGTACACGGGTCCGCGCGGAGGGAAATATTACATCAACAGCAACGGAAACAAAACGTATATTTCACCGGATTCAAAATAGTTGATGCGTTGAGAGTCAAAATCTTGGGAAGTTACAAAAACAAAAAGCCAAAGATTTCGACAAAAAAGATGGCGATAAGTTTGCAAATTATGTGTGAAAGCTTACATTTGCAACCGCTTAAAAACAGAAATGTTTATGAGCAATGGAGAGTTGCCTGAGAGGCCGAAAGGACATGTTTGCTAAACATGCGTACTGGAAACGGTACCAAGGGTTCGAATCCCTTACTCTCCGCTCTCGGGGTGTAGCGTAGCCCGGTTATCGCGCCTGCTTTGGGAGCAGGAGGCCGCAGGTTCGAATCCTGCCACCCCGACAATAGAACCTAAGGTTCGGACGCATAGCTCAGCTGGATAGAGCACCTGCCTTCTAAGCAGGCGGTCGAAGGTTCGAATCCTTCTGCGTTCACTACGATTTTAAAGCCACTGCAAAGTGGCTTTTTTTGTTGCATACGTCTTAAGTTTTTACTTTTTAGAAAAAAGTAATCAAAAATTTTTCGGCGGTCGAAGGTCACTGCATAAGTTCATCGAAGGCAAACATTGTGCACTTCGTGAAAAACATTGTGAAACATTGTGCTCTTTATTTACAGAAGTTAGTCCCGATTGCTATCGGAATCGATGAATTCACCACTTAACGTATCATTCTCCCGCACGAACTCGCTTATCGTCGATGCTTGAGCTTGTCGAAATGGTGCCTGAGCATGTCGAAGGCCAGCACGATTTTTCCGTTATGACACGTTCTGTGTCTTCTTCAACGGCTAAACATTCCACCAAATTCTGTGCGCTTCCGTGTTTTCTGTGCGCTTTAAAAAACCGGAGCCTGAGCCTGTCGAAGGCAGCCTGTCGAAGGCAGCGTGTCGAAGGCAAACATTGTGCACTTCGTGAAAAACATTGTGAAACATTGTGCTTCTTAAATCTCTTCATCTCGAAATTTCGAAATTTCAAAATTTTTCCGAATTCCGGTTTTTCCGTAAAATTAATTTCCCAGAATTTCGTACGTGGGAATCGCTCCCCATCCCTCCCGCCCCCATCACGGCGAAGTTTTGAAAAAAAATCGACATATCATTACGGGTTTTCCACGTGTTTTTAGTTTTAGTATCAGGTATTAAGATTGGAGTATTAAGAATTTGATGAGTTCACCACTTCACGTGTTGTTTTTCCCGCCCGATCCCAGGTATCGTCGGTGCCTGAGCGTATCGAAGGCTAGCACGATTTTTCCGTTTTGACACGTTCTGTGTCTTCTTCAACGGCTAAACATTCCACCAAATTCTGTGCGTTTCCGTGTTTTCTGTGCGCTTTAAAAACCGGAGCCTGAGCCTGTCGAAGCCCAACATTGTGCTCAGTGTAAAAAACTTTGTGGAACATTGTGCTTCTTAAATCTTTTCATCTCGAAATTTCAAAATTTCAAAATTTTTCCGAATTCCGGTTTTTCCGTAAAATTAATTTCCCGGAATTTCGTACGTGGGAATCGCTCCCCATCCCTCCCGCCCCCATCAAGGCGAAGTTTTGAAAAAAAATCGACA
>CALRVY020000150.1:0-7050 GCA_943371725.1 Pseudanabaena sp. UWO311
AACGAATTTTCGAAATCAAAAAAAGAGCTGCCGACCACAGCATGATTGTACTGGTAAACGGCGATCGGCTGATTCACCGCATTTTTAAAGAAGTTCCCGAAACCGCTTGGCAAATTCTAGAACTGTCGGAAAAACCAACCACATTAGTACTCGATGATCCGAAAAACGTAGCTCCACAACTGGTTGCAAAAGATAATTCACTCGGAATCCGAATCGTTAAAGATCCGTTTTGCTATAAATTGATCGAACGTATGAAAAACCCGCTCGTTTCCACTTCTGCAAATTTTTCCGGTGCGCCAACACCAACAAGTTTCGCCGAAATAGCGCCAGAATTAATTGCGCAAGTCGATTATGTGGTAAATCTAGATCGCGATAAAAAAACTACGAAATCATCGGCAATCATCAAACTTACGCGCGATGCTCAAGTGAAAATCATTCGCAGTTAGGCGTTTACCTGGTATTTCTTACGTATTTCAACATACAATAATCGACCCAGAATTGCGCCCAGAAAAGCGAATGAAAATTGCAATTTGTGTTCAGAACCGATTTTCTAAAATTCTTAACAGGATTTTGCATTTGTACGCGGCTCATCCGTTTAGTATGTTGTAAATTTGCATCGCATTAAAAAATTCGGAAAGTCGAAATACAAACGTTACAATTGATCGACTGTCATTTCAAAATTTCTTCAGTAAAGTGTTAACTCAAAATCACGCTGCTGCTCTCGAGCATCCCATTTTTTCCTACGTAGCTAAAACCGCTGCACAAACCGGTGTGCGTGCCTACGTTGTTGGCGGTTTTGTTCGCGATTATTTACTGAAAAGAGCGGGTAAGCCAGACATCGATTTTGTAGTTGTTGGAAACGGAATCGCTTTCGCAGAAGCCGTAGCCGCACAATTACCACAGCGAACCAAAGTTCAGTTTTTCAAGAATTTTGGAACCGCCATGTTGCATTTTGCTGAAACCGATATTGAATTTGTTGGTGCGCGTCGCGAATCATACGCCAGAGATAGCCGAAAACCTATCGTAGAATCGGGTACGTTGCAAGACGATCAATTGCGACGCGATTTCACAATAAATGCACTCGCCATTTCGCTAAACGAGGCCGATTACGGTGCTTTGGTCGACCCGTTTGATGGCATAGCCGATTTATCCTCGAAGATAATTCGAACACCAACCGATCCGGATATTACGTTTTCCGACGATCCGTTACGCATGCTCCGTGCCATTCGATTTGCCGCTCAACTGCAATTTCAAATTGATTCAAGCTGTTTTGATTCCATAAAACGAAATGCGCACCGAATTGAAATCATTTCCGGAGAACGCATCATCGGCGAACTGAACAAAATTCTCGAAACCGAAAAACCATCGATAGGCTTATCGTTACTGTACGATGCAAAACTGCTTGATCTGATTTTACCCGAATTAACCGCCTTGAATCAGGTTGAAGAAATAGAAGGACAAACGCATAAAAATAACTTTTACCATACGCTAGAAGTCGTTGACAATATTTCGCGAAACACCGACGACGTTTGGCTACGGTGGGCTGCCTTGTTGCACGATATCGGGAAAGCACCAACCAAAAAATTTCAGAAAAAACAAGGTTGGACGTTTCACGGGCACGAGTTTGTAGGCAGTAAAATGGTCAAGAAAATCTTCATGCGTTTAAACATGCCGCTCAATCAGAAAATGAAATTTGTGCAAAAAATGGTCTTAATGAGTTCGCGACCCATTGTTTTGGCACAAGATATCGTTACCGATTCGGCTGTGCGACGACTGATTTTCGAGGCTGGAGAAGATGTCGAATCTTTAATGACACTTTGTGAAGCCGACATCACCACTAAAAACAAGATCAAATTCAAAAAATACCATCAGAATTTTGAATTGGTGCGTCAGAAGATTGTTGAAGTAGAAGAACGCGATCAAGTTCGAAATTTTCAGCCGCCCATTACCGGGGAATTCATCATGGAAACCTTTGGTATTGGTCCGTCGCGCGAAATTGGTGTCATTAAAGAATACATCAAAGAAGCCATTTTGGAAGGGAAAATTGCCAACGATTCCGAACAAGCAAAAGAGCTATTGT
Organism: Pseudanabaena sp. UWO311; assembly: GCA_943371725.1. GTDB lineage: Bacteria > Bacteroidota > Bacteroidia > Flavobacteriales > Flavobacteriaceae > Flavobacterium. The sequence goes on from CALRVY020000150.1 coordinate 2,081, forward strand.
TTTTGAAAGCTGCTGAATTGGGACTCAAACAACATACAAATGGATAAATTTTATAAAAAGTCGATTGGTGCTTCGTTGGTCTTAGTGTATTTGGTAATTGTTGCCGGCGCTTTGGTCCGTATGACCGGCAGTGGCATGGGCTGTCCGGATTGGCCAAAGTGTTTTGGATATTACATTCCGCCAACGGAAATCAGCGAATTGCAATTTCAAGAAAATCGTCAATATGAAAGTGGTCAAGTAATCATCGTCGATGAAAAACTATTTGTAGCTTCCAACGATTTTACCTCGGGAACGAGCTTCCGCGAAAGCGATTGGAAACCGTACACCAAACACGATTACGCTATTTTTAATCCAGTGCATACTTGGATTGAGTACCTAAATCGTTTGCTTGGAGCACTTGCTGGCCTTGCGGTTTTAGTAATGACCGTTTTTAGCTTTTTGAGTAAAACTACTGTCTTGAAAGACAAATTACTAACCTTCGCAACACTACTCTTGATGGGATTTCAAGCGTGGATTGGTGCAACTGTTGTGTACTCTGTTTTAAATCCGATTAAAATAACAGTTCACATGTTGGTGGCGTTGCTAATTGTAGGAATGCTCTTTACCTTGTACTATCGTGCGCAAGAAAAACGTTCGTTTGTTGTTTCGATTCCGCGTTGGATAACCGTTTCTGCATTATTCTTAACCTTGGTACAAATTGCCATGGGAACACAAGTGCGCCAATTTGTAGACGAGCAGGTGAAAGGACTTGGAATCGAACCCGTTAGTCAAATGTTAGAAAACGCGCCTTCGGTTATTTACATTCACCGATCGTTTTCGATTGTTGTTTTTGCCTTAGCTGTTTACTTATTTATAAAACTTCGAACTACAGAACTGCGAAAACTTGGAAACATACAATTAGCGGTTGTTGGTGCTGAAGTAGCAACAGGAATTTTGATGTATTATGTCGATTTCCCTTTCGGAAGTCAGACCTTACATTTGGTGTTTGCTGCCTTGCTTTTTGGCTGCTATTACCTGATAACCTTGCGTGCTAAAGCAGTTACTCCAACCATTTCTTAAAATCGGTTACTTTCTCGCGACTCACAATTACTTCATCTGCTTTATAAGTTGCAGGAATAATTTTTAAACGCGAGTTGCTGTATGCCGTAATTTCCTTAACGGAAGTAAGCGGCACGAGAAATTTTCGGCTTACGCGGAAGAACTGCGCCGGATCGAGTTCTTGCTCAACTTCGTCCATGGTTTGATCGATTAGATAATCGCGATTGTCAATTGTATGAATGTATGTTCCGCGATTTTCACTAAAAATCAGTTCAATATCTTTCAATTCGATGATGCGAAGTTGCGAGCCAATTTTCACAGTAAAGCGCGATTTATGTGCTTTCGCAGAAGAAGGAGCAAACAATTGTTTTAATTGTTCGAGATTGAAATCGGGCTGATCGTTTTTCTCGAATCGCTTTTTGAATTTCAATACAGCGGCTTCCAAATCGTCTTCATCAATCGGCTTTAACAAATAATCGATACTATTCAATTTGAATGCTTTTAAAGCATATTCGTCGTAAGCTGTTGTGAAAATCACGGCGCTGTTAATTTCTACTTGCGAAAAAATCTCGAACGACAAACCGTCGCTTAATTGAATATCCAAAAACAATAAATCCGGTGCCGCATTACTGCGAAAGTACGATACGGCTTCCTCAACCGAATGCAGCATTTGCACGACTTCAATCGATAACTTTTCTAACTTCCGCGACAGCAAACGCGCCGCAGGCTTTTCGTCTTCAACAATAATAGCTCTAATTTTCATGCTTTAATTTTGCGTTTTTTCGCGACCAAATTGTAATCAAAATACTTCCCACAACCGACGGCGCCAACCAAGCAACAACCGCTGGTAAAAATGTATTGTTTACCACTAAAAAAGCGGTGAATGCAGCGATATAAGCACCCGTCATTCGTTGAATGTGCATTAAATAATACGGATTTGCCAGTTTGGTTCTTCCGAAATAAGTGGTAAAATCTTGTATGCACATCACCAAACTTCCCAAACCAAAAGCCAAAATCACCACATTAAACTCATTTCGAATTCCAAAATAAAGTAATCCCAGAGAAAAGAAAATCATTAAAACCGTTGCAAGTAAAATTAGTGGCGATTTCCGGATGCTTCGTTTCGTTAACGCCATCCCTTGCAAACCTGTCGTGAGCATAAAAAGGGTGAAAACCGAAATGCACAATAAAAATATCGAATTGTGTAAAAGCGCCATTACGAATCCTGCAACAGCACAAACGTACATACTCACAGCAAAGATTTTTCCCGTTAAAACGTGTTGTTTATTTCCCTTAGCTGCTGCCATGATGTACGTTCCGATAAGCAAAGCAATTCCGCCGCTAACGATGTGAACTACAAGAAACGCAATAAAAAGTGCATCCATTATTGGCGGTTTGAATTTTTCATGAATTCTTCTATTTTGCGTTGTTCCCAAGCTTCGTTAAAAAACAAATTGGCTCCAAAAACGCTAACTGCGTGCGCTACCAGTCCGAATCCCCACCAAATAGCCAAGTTAAACATCCCTAAATCAACGGGTTCACCGTTCGATAACTGCGAAATAACAACTACAAAGTTTACTAAAAGATAGGCAATCAAATGGCCGTAAAAACCGCGCAATTTCTTCACCTTTTTTTCCACTTCGAAAGCTATTTCTGCCTTGAGTTGCGCTGAAATCTGCGAAGAATCAGCTAATCCTTCCGTGTACTTTCGGGTTTGCTCTTGTTCGATATTCTTCATAAAACGAGGCATTTTTTGAAAAGCCTCCAGGTAGTGAAAAAACAAACCGGTTCCCCACCCGATCAGCGAAAACCAAAACCACTGAAATTCGGGCATGATCAATAAATTTAGTACAATCAATAAGGGAATTACGATACAAAATGCGGTAAGATGCCCGTAAAATCCTTTGATATTTTTCAATTGCTTTTGAACGTTTTCCGGAATTTGATTTTGCGTTTCCATATTAACGATATTTATTTTGTTTTTCTTTCTCTAATAACTCCTGTACTTTTCGCTTCTCCCAATCGGCACCGAAAAACGGCATAAAATTGAAAACCGACATCGCGTGAAATAATACGCCGATTCCCCAACCCAAAAGCGGCCAGAAAAACCACAATTTATTGGGTGTCGTAAGTAAATTAAGTGTAATTAAACCCAAATTGACTAAGATATACGACATTAAATTTCCATAAAATCCTTTGATGTCTTCAACCCGTTTGCGAGCATCGATATACGCTTGTTGCGATTGTGTTTCTGTTTGTTCCATGATTTCTATTTTTTCTGTTAAGATCGGAATAGCAACCGCGAAAGTTCGTTCACTTTCAATTATTTGCACCGATCGTTTGGTTAATATACTGTATCTGCTAACTATGTTTTGAATGCCAACGCCTTCCCGATCTTTAAGAACTTCCTTGCGTTGTAGATCGTTTTCCACAACCAAATTATTGTCTTTGACGTAAATCCGCACTTTCAAAGGTTTCTGCGGACTCACCACATTGTGTTTAATCGTATTTTCTAAAAGTAACTGTAAACTTAAAGGAACTACTTTCGATTCGTCGTTTTCCTGAATTTCAGGAAGTTCGTATTGCAAACTGCCTTCAAAACGCATTTGCAACAAATTCAAATAGGTTTTGGCGAATTTCAACTCTTCCTCCAAAGGAACCAATTCCTTGTCTTTTTGCTCCAAAACGTAGCGGTAAATCTTCGACAATGAAGTAGTGAATTTCTGCGCGTTATCCGGATTTTCCTCAATCAACGAACTCAACACATTCAAACTATTGAAAAGAAAGTGCGGATCAATCTGATTCTTAAGTGTTTCGAATCGAGCCGAGGCATTTCCCGCTATGATCTTCTGCTCTTTCACCTTCACTTCTTGCATTTGCTTGTAGAAATAAATAGCATGAAACAGCAATGAAATAACCAAAGTCAGCAAAATCGAAAACAGGTAACTTCGAACGGTTTGCGCGGCTAAAAAAGCCGATGTTGGCATTTGATTGATCAGAACGTCGGTGATGTAACGAATGATGAAAATTCCGATGGTTGTAACCACCACACTTCCTACAACACCAATTAAAAAACGGTAACGCTTGTACTTCTTCCAAGGAAGAAAATTGATGTAGTTGAAAAACGTACTGTTAATTAACGTCAGAACCGTTCCGTACAAAAAGTACATACTAATTTCTTCAAACAGTCGGTTGTTCACTTCAAAATCGCGACCCAATAACATTTCGATGAAAAAGATTGTTGCAGTGATTCCAAAGCTTACAACTAAACCCGTTATTAAAGCCTTGAAAATGATTTGAATGGTTTTTTGAATGAGCAACATACGACTGCGTTTTAAAAAATTAAAATACGAATTTTACGATAGCCACAGCTATACAAACGATAAGACAAATCATAACAACTTTGAAAAAGATTCTGATAGTATTTTGAATAAGTAACATATTGGTTCGAATTTAAGGTTATTTACCACATGAAGCTAATACTTGTTGCGCGCGTTCTTTTCCCCAAGTTGGTGCAAAAGGCGTAGCGGGTTTTTCATTTTCGAACATGGCAATTGATCGCGCTACTTGTTCACACATCGGTTTGGTGTCTTTTCCCCAAAATTTTGCACCTCCAATTTCAAAGTCGGCTTTGCTAAAAACCACGCGCGGATTCTCCGGAGCTAATTTCTCTGCTTTAGCATATAATCCCATGATAATCGGACTGTATTTTTGACCATTTGTCATCGGATCTTGAACAATGTAAGCCGTGTAAATCAAGGCTTGTACCACCAAAAGTTCGGCGTTTTCGGCGTTCTTTGCCATCTCAATGTCAAGTGCACTCTGCGCCTGGGTAAGTAAAGCCGTAATTTGCGTTTTGTCTTTAGTGTAAAACGCCGAGGTGGTGTTTACCAAAGCAACGTAATAATTAGGCAACCATTCGTTTGGTTCTG
>CALRVY020000151.1:0-7040 GCA_943371725.1 Pseudanabaena sp. UWO311
TGTTCGTTGGGATTCGTCGGGAATTTGGGAAGGATTCATTCCGAACGTAAAAGCCGGAACGCGCTATAAGTTCAAAATTCAATCGCAAAACGGAATCATCACTGAAAAAGCCGATCCGTTTGCGTTCTATTGCGAAATGCCACCCAATACAGCATCCATAGTTTGGAAACACAATTACAAGTGGAAAGACGATGCCTGGATGAAAAAACGCGCAAAAGTCAACCAACTTAACCAGCCGTTTTCGGTGTACGAAGTGCATTTGGGCTCGTGGCGCCGACCTGGAGATGGCAGAAAATTCCTGAATTACGAAGAATTAGGCGAACAACTTGTAGAATACGTACTCGAAACCGGATTCACACACGTCGAATTCATGCCGGTTATGGAATATCCGTACGATCCATCTTGGGGATACCAATTGGTTGGCTATTTTGCCCCAACGTCGCGATTCGGAAATCCGGATCAATTTGCACTTTTAGTTGATAAATTGCACCAGGCTGGCATTGGCGTAATACTCGATTGGGTGCCCTCGCACTTTCCAGACGATGCGCACGGTCTTGGATTTTTCGACGGTTCGAATTTGTACGAACATCCCGATCGCCGAAAAGGCTATCATCCCGATTGGAAAAGCTTGGTTTTCAACTACGGACGCAACGAAGTACGCTCGTTCTTAATAAGTAACGCCATTTTTTGGTTGCAGCAATATCATGTCGACGGACTCCGAGTTGATGCCGTTGCTTCCATGCTTTATCTCGATTATTCTCGCAAAGACGGGGAGTGGGAACCCAACATTTTTGGAGGACGTGAAAATTTAGACACCATCAGTTTCCTGAAAGATTTTAACGAAGCCGTTTACTCGAATTTCGATGGCGTTCAAACCATCGCCGAAGAAAGTACTTCGTTTCCAATGGTGAGTCGCCCCACTTTTGCTGGCGGACTCGGCTTTGGCATGAAGTGGATGATGGGATGGATGCACGACACTTTGCAGTATTTCAAAAAGGAAACCGTGTATCGAAAATACCATCAAAACGATCTTACATTTTCCATGACGTATGCGTTTTCGGAAAACTTTATGTTACCGCTTTCGCACGATGAGGTGGTGTACGGAAAGCACTCTATTTTAGGACGTATGGTAGGCGACGAGTGGCAGCGATTTGCCAATTTGCGTTTGCTTTACGGCTACATGTTTACGCATCCGGGAACTAAATTATTGTTCATGGGCGCCGAATTCGGACAAAGTTCCGAGTGGAATTTCGAAGGAAGTTTAGATTGGCATTTGCTTCAATTTGGCTACCACAGCGGCATAAAAGCTATCATTACTGCACTAAATAAACTCTACAAGTCGGAGCCAGCACTGCACGAAAAGCAGTTTAGCCCCGAGGGATTCGAATGGATAAACTACTCCGATCATCAAAATGCGGTTTTATCGTACATCCGTAAAGGCGAAAATGCTAAAGATGATTTGGTGATTGTCTGCAACATGACTCCTGTAGTGCGCCCTGGTTACCGCATTGGCGTTCCCGCGAAAGGAAAGCTCAAGGAACTTTTCAATTCCGATCAAGTTGCGTATGGCGGCAGCGGCGTAGTAAACGACAAAGCCATAAAAATAGACGAGCAAGCTTGGGACGGTCGCGCACAATCGGCTGCGGTAAACTTACCACCCTTGGGAGTAGCAGTTTTTAAGATCAGTAAATAATGTGAGATCGACATATAAATCAAATTCACGTTAAGGAGTTTTTGGGCGTTCCGGCGGGTCGTTCCTCCGGCGCCGTCGGGCTATTCGCGGCAATTCAAGTGCGCCGTTTGGGCGTTTTTGCTAGCAGCAAACCGGCTTCTTGGGTCGCCGTTCTTCTGCTGCAAAAACTGCCCACGGCGCACTTTCATTTCTGCTACTATCCCTAACGCAAAACGGATCGTAACAAGCATTCCGATTCGATTACCGACGGTCGTTGATTGGAAAACTTATTCAAGTAGCTATCCGAATAGCTGATTTCGCTACTTCACGCTTCATTTTTCCTAAAACAAAGCCACATATCCTCGGAGCCTGAACTTGCTGAAGGCCATTGTGTACATTGTGGAAAACTCCGTGGAACATTGTGCTATTTTCTAGAAGTTAGAAGCTAGTTCCGGTAGCTATCGGGATCGCGACGTTCACCACTTAACGTATCATCTTCTCAACCTTATCCGCGTATCGTCGGAGCCTTAGCTTGTCGAAGGCTGGTGCGATTTTTTGGTGGCTTGATACGTTCTGTGTTTTCCTCAACGGTAACATATTGCGCAAAATTCTGTGAGGTTCAGTGTTTTCCGTGCGCTTAAAAAGCTGGTACGTGAGTTTGTCGAAGGAAAAACACTGTGTACATCGTGAAAACTTTGTGAAACATCGTGCTCCATTTTCGCTTTTTTCCATTTTTTTCATTTTTTTAACTTCTTTCCTTTCTTTCGCTTTTTTCGCTTTTTTCACTTCTTTCGCTTCTTTCCATTTTTTCCATTTTTTCCATTTTTTTCCGGGTGAGCGACAGCAGCGGTATCCTTTTAGGCGTTACGGAATTTCCAGTATTTTTTCGCCTAAAAGATTTAGCGAATGGCGCGACGGCGGTTCGGTGAAACGTTTGCGAAGCGCTACGAATGCACCGCCGGCACCCCCAAATAAAAATCGGTTATAAAGAATGCAATAAACACGTTGATTTGAGGATGAAGTTGCTGCAATTTATCGCGATACAGGCAGTTAATCAGGTCACAAATCAACTTTTCAACGATCCGACTTTTAAAACTTTTAAAACTATTCTAACTTTAAAAACTTAATCCTTACTTTTGCGACACTTCATACCCATTAAAAGCAAAATATGGACATTCACGAATACCAAGGGAAAGAAATTCTCGCATCGTACGGAGTTAAAGTACAACGCGGTTACGTAGCAAACAATCCGGTTGAGGCTGTGGCAGTTGCAAAACAATTAACTGCTGAAACAGGTACCGGATGGCACGTTATTAAAGCGCAAATTCATGCTGGAGGACGCGGAAAAGGCGGTGGCGTTAAATTAGCCAAAAACCTGCAACAAGTAGAAGAGCTCGCCGAACAAATCATCGGTATGAGCCTCATCACGCCTCAAACACCTCCTGAGGGAAAGCGCGTACACAAAGTGCTTATCGCAGAAGACGTGTATTACCCAGGCGAAAGCGAAACTAAAGAATTCTATATGTCGGTTTTGCTGAATCGCAGCAAAGGACGCAACATGATTATGTACTCTACCGAAGGCGGTATGGATATTGAAGAAGTGGCTGAACACACGCCGCACTTGATCTTCACCGAAGAAATCGACCCAGCTTACGGTTTACAAGCGTTTCAAGCACGACAAATTGCCTTTAACCTAGGCTTGTCTGGAACTGCTTTCAAAGAAATGGTAAACTTCGTACAAGCTTTGTACAATGCCTATATCGGTTCTGATGCATCGATGTTTGAAATCAACCCGGTTTTGAAAACATCGGACAATAAAATTATTGCAGTTGATGCTAAAGTAAATCTCGATGATAACGCCTTGTATCGTCACCCGAAATTGGCGGAATTGCGCGACGTTCGTGAAGAAAATCCGATCGAAGTAGAAGCTAAAGCTGCAGGTTTAAATTACGTTGACCTCGACGGAACCGTAGGTTGTATGGTGAACGGCGCTGGTTTAGCTATGGCAACCATGGATTTAATTAAGTACGCCGGTTTTGAACCAGCAAACTTCCTTGACGTAGGTGGTACAGCCGATGCAAAACGCGTTGAGTTAGCATTCCGCATCATCTTGCGCGACCCGAACGTTAAAGCCATTTTGATCAATATTTTTGGTGGAATTGTTCGTTGCGACCGTGTAGCGCAAGGGGTAATCGATGCTTATAAAAATATGGGCGACAGTATTAAAGTGCCAATCATCGTTCGTTTACAAGGTACCAATGCCGAATTAGCGAAAGAAATGATTGATAACTCTGGAATGCCAATCCTTTCTGCAGTTCAATTCCAAGAAGCTGCCGATCAGGTACAAAAAGCGTTGAGTTAATCAATAACGTAAAGTCATAAATAATAAATCCCGATGTTTTTGGCATCGGGATTTTTTGTTTTACTGAATGTCGAACTTGCTTTTAATGCGCATCTTCCGAACTGCACAATCCAACGATGGTATGGAAAACGTCGTGTAATGCCGTAATTTCTTTCGTTAAGGTGCCATCAGCTGCTTTAGATTTCACCAATTTGTCGAGTTTCTTACTTCCTTTCACCAAATCGGCTACCGCTTTTTTCACTTCTTTTTTATCAAATGGTGCCGGAATCGGATTTTTAGCCAATGCTTCGGCTTTTAAAACCAGTTCGCCACTTCGGGTTTTCAACGGTTCTAAGTTTCCTTCCTCGCTCGGATGAAAGGTTTGGCTCATCGTTTTGTGGAAATCTTTTATCTGCGGCCAATCGTCGAACTTTCCTTTAGGTGCAGCCACATCGTATAGTTTACTCACTTCATCCCAGTTGACGACGTTCCAAATGGCTTTCAAGTAATCCGGTCGCTTGTTCTGATACTTCAAATAATACGCGTGTTCCCAAACGTCTATACCTAAAATGGGTGTTCCTTTTAGGTCGACCACATCCATCAATGGATTATCCTGATTAGGCGTCGAACTAATAAAAAGCTTTTTCTTGCCATCTACGCTCAACCAGGCCCAACCCGAGCCAAAACGTTTGGTGGCGGCGGCTTCCATCTTTATTTTCAAACTGTCTAAACCGCCGAGTTGTTCGTTAATGGCAGTAAGTAAACGAGCCGACGGTTGTGTGCCTTTATTTGGCGTTAAAATCGTCCAGAACAAACTGTGGTTGTAATGTCCGCCGGCATTGTTTCGCACCGCATCCGAATATTTAGAAACCGATTTCAATAAGTCTTCCAACTTCAGTGCTCCTAAATTTTCGGCTGCCACTGCTTTGTTCAGATTCGTGACGTAGGCTTGGTGGTGTTTATCGTGGTGAATCGTCATGGTTTGCGAATCAATAAAAGGTTCCAAAGCCGCAACGTCGTAGGGTAGTGGAGGCAGGCTAAAGGGCGTTTGTGCCGCACTTATGCCGAATGCGAAAACGGTAAAAATCCCGCTCAAAAGTTGTTTTTTCATTTCAATAGTGGTTTGTAATCTATGCGAAGGTATCGCTAAATTTGAAGATATGGGTACAAATTAACGTTGTGTTCGTAGTTCGGTTATTCGGTTTTCGACGCGTCGTCTGCGTCTAAATCCAATGCTTTTAGTGGCGATTGTTCCGAACCCAACGGCAAACTCTCCACATTGCGCAACTTGCGTTCAATTTGGTTGCTGCGGGTCGTCAAAACAGTATCTAACTGACCCAATCCCGTGGTGATGTTGTTTTTCGCCTTGTTGAGTAAGTCGCCAAAGGTCGTAAACTCGCGTTTCACTTCGCTCAGTACCTTCCAAACTTCGCTGCTGCGTTTTTGAATCGCAAGCGTACGGAAGCCCATTTGCAAGCTGTTGAGCAAAGCAACTAAAGTGGTGGGTCCGGCAACGGTTACTTTAAATTCGTCGCGCAGCTGATCCACCAAACCACTTCGGCGAATTACCTCGGCATAAATGCTTTCAAAAGGTAAAAACATAATCGCAAAATCGGTTGTTTTCGGCGGATCCAGATACTTGTCGCGTATATCTTTTGCCATTTTTTTGATGGTGGTTTCTAAGTTTTTAGTCGCCACTTCAACTTCTTCTATATTGCCGTTTTCATAGGCGGCAAGCAGGTGTTCGTAGGCATCTTTCGGGAATTTTGCATCGATTGGTAGGTACACAAAACCGTTTTCGTCTTCGGTTCTTCCGGGCAGTTTTATTGCAAATTCCACCGGTTCGTTGCTGCCCGATTTTGTTCGTACGTTCGAGTCGTATTGCGACGGCGCTAAAATTTGTTCCAAAATCATTGCTAACTGCACTTCGCCAACGCCACCGCGCAATTTTACGTTACTCAAAACCTTCTTCAAACCGCCTACATCGGTAGCAATGGTTTGCATTTCACCTAAACCTTTCTGAACTTCAATTAATTGTTTTCCAACTGTTTCAAAACTTTCTCCTAAACGATCACTTAATGTTTTAGTGAGTTTTTCGTCGACCGTCAAACGCATTTCTTCCAGCTTCTTTTCGGTGCCCACGATCAGTTCCGTTTGCTTTTGTTCAAGCTGACCGAATTTCTCACGTTGCAGTTCGTTAAACGAGGCTACATTCTTGTCGAAACTTTCTCTAAACTCTTTGAAAACCAAACCAATAGATTCGCGCATCTTCTCCTGATCAGCCAAGTTGTGTCGGGTAATTTCGGTCAGTTTTTCTTCCAAACTGTATCGCACTTTCTCGAGTTGTGCCACCGTATCTTTCACCAGTTTTTCTTGCACGAGCAGCAATTCATCGAATTTAAGTTTCTGGCTGTCAGCAAATTGTTGTAGCGCGCGTTGTTGTGCTTCGCGGTTTGCGGTATTGTTCTCGTCTATGCGTAGCGAAAATTTATCCAAGCGTTCGTTCGTTTCGGTACGTGTAGTGGCGGCAACTTGCCCAGCTTCTTGGCGGTTTGCTCGAAATTCCTCGCGAATAACCAATTCTGTCTGATTTAATTTTTGTTCAAACTGTTGAAAACGTTCGTCAATTTTCGTTTCGCTTTTCGGTCGGAGTTGCAAATACAGCAAAACCAGAAGCAGTAAAACGGCAAGTACGCCCAATAATGTAAGTATCGTCATAAAATATGGATGTCTGTTGTTTTTTGGCCCTTCCGGCGGGTCGTGTCTCCGACGCCGTCGCGCTTTCCCTACAACCTTGTCGCCAAAATCCGGCAAAAGCTCAAGTTCTTTCGGCTTCTGAGGTCGCCGTAATCACTTGGCTTTTGCAGCGGCTTTCAGCAACAAGGGTTTTCGTCCAATCGCTAAGGGAACATAGTGCTAGACGAAAGAAGCTGCTAAATTACAGCGAAATTTTTTTAAAAATATGCGGTTTTTCCGTAACCGTGTTTCGTTTTTTTTTCGTTGGGATTAACCCGTTTTCCCCTTCCC
>CALRVY020000152.1:0-6996 GCA_943371725.1 Pseudanabaena sp. UWO311
ACAGTAACCAAATAGGAAATAGTAAACAGCCAAAAAGACATAAATAAGCTAAAAAACTGAACGCTATTTTAGGAAAATCTACCAATAGGTAAAAATCTAATCTGAAAATAATCTGCTTGCGGATTTTAGGAGCTATCGGGACTAGCTTCTCAAAACCAACGTTACCCTTGCAGCAGGGAATGACGCGGAAATGCCGTGAAGCTGCTGCCGATTTTTGGTGTGCTTTGGCGTGCGACTAACAGAAGCGCCGACAAAGCGCTACCAAAAACGGCAGGAGCAAGCGCCATTGCAGCAAAATGCCCGACCCGCCGCAACCCGATTCCACTAAACGTGCGGCGGGTGCTGCCCAAATAAGTATGCTAACTTAGATTGATTACGTTTTCTGTTTTTTCTTGCGCGCTGCCGGGAATAAGACATTGTTTAAAATGAGTCGGTAGCCGGGTGAGTTCGGGTGCAAATCGAGAACGGTTGGTGGATCGCCTACTTGGTGTCGGTAATCTTCGGGATCGTGACCGCCGAAAAAGGTAAACATGCCCTTGCCGCGCTCGCCGTGAATGTAGCGTGCCTCGCCATTAATCAGACATTCGCCCATAACTAATACGTTGTTTTTGACCAACTCACGATCGAAAGCAGTGGTTTGACCCATAAACCCTTTTACCAATTGCGTGTGATTTTGGCACAACATACTCGGAATGGGATCCCATTTGGCAGAAAATTCCATCAGTGTAAAATAATCCTTTTCCATCGGAATCATGCCGCGTTTGTTGGTGGTATCAATGTCGGAAAACTCGTAGGCATTGGGATTGCGCTCGAGTATGAAATTTTTGAAGGCAAAAGCTTGGTTGTAATCAATTTGAGTTTGGTAATTGGCGTCGCTCGGATCGCCGTCGAACATGGGTTCGCAGATGTCGACACCTTCGGCGGAGAGTGCAATATCGAAGCTATCGGTTGCCGAGCACATGGCAAACATGAAACCTCCGCCAATAACGAAATCGCGGATTTTCTTGGAAACGGCCAATTTGGATTGGGATACTTTATCGAAACCGAGTTTAGCGGCGAGTACTTCGGCATCGCGTTTTTGTTCGATATACCAGGGCGTATTTTTATAGGATCCGTAGAATTTGCCGTATTGTCCGGTGAAATCTTCGTGATGCAGGTGAAGCCAATCGTATAGAAGCAGCCCGTCGGCGAGTACTTCTTCATCATATATAGGAGTGAACGGAATTTCGGCGTAGGTGAGCACGAGCGTCACGGCATCGTCCCAGGGTTGTTTACCTTTAGGCGTGTAGACGGCAATTTTCGGCGCTTTTTCGAGAATAACGGTCTCCATGTTTTGCGAAGGCGAAGCGATTTCGTCTTGAATTTGAGCGGCTTGGCTGTCGGAAAGGATTTCGAATGTTACGCCGCGAATCTGACATTCTTTTCGGATTTCGGCGGTGTCGGGTAGGAGGAATGAGCCTCCGCGGTAGTTGAGCAGCCAACTTGCTTTGTAGTTTTGAGCGAGCACCCAGTAGGTTACGCCATACGCTTTAAGGTGGTTTTGTTGGGCAACTTCGTCCATGGGCAATAGCAAAAATCCTGCGGAAGCGCTATTGATTCCGAACAATAGAACGAGAAAGAGAACACATTTTTTCATGTTGGTAAGAAAGTGTCGAAGATAACCGATTTCGCGCGGAAAAGTTTAAAACCTTCGTTAAAATGCCGCTTGCAAATTTCTTAAAATTGGTTCTAAAATAAGGTGCTCAACTAAAGATTTCACAGCAGTTATCAACATTTCAAAAAAAAACCTTAACAATTTGGTTACACAAAGTGCTCTCTCACAAATAAATCTTAATTAACTTTGTCCCGAAAAAATTTAAAACTTTATGAAAACAAGATTACAAATTGTGTTCAGGATGTTTTTTCTATTTACATTGTTGTTTTCAGCAAATGTATTTAGTCAAAGTTTTACTGCAACATATGATTTTGCATCGGTTACAAATGCCACGGGAACGACCGATCCAACAACAGTGCCTACCGCTACAGGTTTAACATTTGGCAGTTTCTTCTCTTCTGTAGGAACAAATCCGAATGCTAGCGGCAGATTTTCTTTTACGGGCTGGCCAACGGGTGCCACCAATGGAAGCAATACTTTTACAGGTTCTCTCAATACAGGCTCCTACTATCGAGTTGTAATTACTGTTGCGGCTGGTAATTCTTTGGATCTTAATTCGTTAACTTTTACGATACAAAGGTCTGCAACGGGGGTTCGTCAGTATGCAGTTCGTGGCTCTCTTGATAGTTATGCTGCAAATTTACCAGCATCAGTATCTGGAAGTACAGATTTGAGCGTTGTTGCAACTAATGTTTTTCAAATTGCTGACGCCCAAACTAATGCAACTAACACCAATACGATTACTTTCGGGTCGGCTTATGATGCTGTTACCGGCACGGTTGAATTACGATTTTATGGTTTTAATGCAGAACAAGCGGGTGGTTCGTTCAGTATCGATAACGTAGCACTTTCTGGCGTAGTTACTCAAACTGGAAATTCAGCGCCTACCGCTACAGATGTTAATTTTACTGGTAGCTTAATTGTGGGCCAAACGTTAACGGGTTCCTATACTTACACCGATGCTAACGGAGATTTAGAAGGTATTTCGACTTTTAGATGGTTTAGAGCTGATAACGCTGCGGGTTTGAACGAAGCCGCAATCAATAATGCAACTGGTTTAACTTATGTTTTAACAAGTAACGATGTAGGAAGGCACATTCGCTTTGGAGTGACACCTGTTGCTCAAACGGGTACCTTAACAGGCACTGAGTCACTTTCACCGCGTCAAGGTCCAATTGAGAGCGCAACCAATAACGTATCGACAATAACAATCGATAATACATTTACTCCATTAACAAACATAGATTACGCAGCTCATGTAGGCACGGATGTTACTGCCAGTAGCCCGATTATCGGACAGTTCTTAATCAACGACGTACCGGGAACTACCGACGATGGTTTGCCGACAATCTTAACGGCTATTACTTTCACCGGTTCAAATATGCCGAACGTTCAGCGTTTAGCAATTTACGACCAATTTAACAATGAAGTTGCTGAAATTCCTACGGTTAACAATCCATCGTTTTCAGGTTTGAATTTAACCGCACCTAGCGGAGGTTCAGCTGTGTTTTCGGTTCGTGTTACATTCTTTCCAACCGTTACCGACAACGTTCGTTTATTGTTAACAATAAGCAACGCAACAGCTAGCCCAAGTGGATCTTTATTTGCAGCAACTAACGCAGGTGGTGCCGCTACAAGCACAACTGGCGAGGATAACCTTATCGAAGTTACAGCATCCACCTTAGCAATAACTACCAATACGGCAACTTCTTTTGTAGGTTTACCAATGACACCAGCTGTAGCTTTACGTGCAAACGACGCTAATGGCAACCGCGATTTAGACTACACAGGAACGATATCTGCTGCTACTACCGGAACTTTTGCTCCTGCATCGACAAATTCAGTGGCAGCTTCGGCAGGTGTAATTACGTTCAGTAACATCATTCACGCCGCACCGGGTGGATTAGGTTTAACCTTAACTTTCTCAGGTTTAGGAACTCCAGTTGTTTCTAACACTTTTGATGTTTACAATTCACTTTTCGGAAATTTGATTACAGGAACAAGTCCAGGTTTAGTAAGCCCTTACACAGCAGGTCAAATTTTAGATGTTGATGTAACCTCAACAGGTATTTCAAGAGGAACTGGTATTGCAGGAAACGCAGGTAATAACCGCTATAACACAAACGGTTATACTTTGAGCACCACAGGCATTGATGCTAATGATTACATTGCTGTTAATATTGCCCCTGGAACAGGAAAGCAAATTGACTTTACTAACATAACGGTCGCAATTGAACGTTCGTCAAATGGTCCACGTAACTATGAGTTGCGTTCAAGTATCGATAACTATGCTACAGCACTTTGGACACAAACAAATCTTGCGGCTAGTTCTGTAAATTATATCATCCCATTATCTACACTAGTAGATGTAAGTGTGGGAGTAGAGTTCAGATTGTATGGCTACAATGCTGTATTGGCTACAGGTACATTGTCGATAGACAACATAAGCATCAACGGTTCAGTTGAAAACACACCAAACCCGAGTTTAAATGCTGCTCCTGGTTCAATTACTAACCTAAACTATGCTTTGGGAGCAGGTCCGTCGGCCTCGCAAACCATAACAGTTAATGCCGCAAACTTAACGCCTGCTGATGATTTCCTTACAGTAACTGCTCCAGCTAATTTCGAAGTTTCTACAGATAACAATACTTTCGCTAGTTCAGTTCAATTACCTTACACAGGTAACTCACTTACTAATGCTCTTATTTATGTGCGTTTAGTGAGTGGCTTGAGCGCAAATAACTACACAGGTTCAGTGGAGATTTCTGGCGGTGGAACAAGTTCAGTTTTTGTTACTGTTTCTGGAACAGCTTACACGCCGTTTACAGTACCGTATTTTAATGCTTTCAATACACAAACACTTTTCAATAACGCAGGTTTCCAAGGATTCCAATACTCATCTACAGCCTTTAACCCTGGTGGTGGTGGATACGCCGCATTGAACATCAACGGAACAATTACAGCTCCAGCATTCGATATCACTGGGATCTCACAAGTTGAAGTTAGCTTCGATGGTGCTACCTTCGGTGGTAATACGAACCAAACACTTACTCTTGAAGTTTCTGAAGATGGTGTTACTTACAATACAGTAGGTTCAATTACTTACACTTCAAGTACTTTTGTAAACTTCCGTCAAACGGTTGATTTCAGTACATTCGTTGGCACAACAGCTTACATCCGCGTACGTATGTCGGCAGGTACAAATCAATCGCGTTTCAGAAATTTCTATATTTCTACATTTACGACTTGGAACGGTGCTTCATGGACAAATGGTTCACCAACTTCAAGCGTTGTTGCCATTATCGACGGAAACTACGATACGGGTACTTATGGTTCGATCACTGCAAAACACTTAACTGTAACTACAGGCGATGTTTTAGTGAATGGTTTAAGCACGATTTCGTTGGTAGATGAATTAGAAGTTACAGGTGGAACTGTGCGTTTGGAAAGCGGTTCTAACTTATTGCAACAGAACAGTGCGTATGCAAACACGGGTAACATTACTGTAGAGCGTTCGGTTACCTTCAAACGTCTTGACTTTGTATATTGGGGATCGCCAGTTGCCGCGCAAAACTTGAAAGACTTTAGCCCGCAAACAGTTGCAACACGTTTCTTAACTTTAGATGAGGCTACGAGCGCTTTCGTAAGCATTGATCCGGAATTGAACGACTTCGTAGCAGGTCGCGGATACTCGATTCGTGCTCCTAACAACCACCCTAGCATTAATACTGAATGGATTGGTGAATTTGCAGGAGTTCCTCACAACGGAACGTACAGCGTTTCTGCACCAAGAACGAACTTAGGATTTAATTTGCTTTCAAACCCGTATCCGTCTCCAATTTCTTGTCAGTCGTTTGTTGCTGCTAACCCAACTATCGGAACTCTTTATTTCTGGGCGCATATCGTACAAACGGGTAATACTGCAGGAAACTACGCGACATGGAACAGTACAGGTTCAGCGGCTCCAAACGGTGGTCCGGTACCAAACGGCACTATTCAAACGGGTCAAGGTTTCTTGGTACAAGTTCCTTCAACTTTAACTGTGAACTTCAACAACGGAATGCGTGTCGACGATCATGCTAATCAGTTTTTCCGTTCAAGCGCACAGTCGTTGTCAGAGAACACACAACCTACAGATCGCCTTTGGATTGATTTAACTTCGGATAATACGCCATTTAATCAAGTATTATTAGGCTACGTTCCGGGTGCTACAAACGATTTCGACATTAGCTACGACGGTCGTATGGTAGGATCATACAATTCGAGCATTTACACGATGTTAGGCGATGAGAAATTGACTATTCAAGGTAAAGTTAGTCCGGTTGATTTAGCGGATGAAACGGTACTTGGTTTCACTACTGTAAACGCAGGTAACTTTACATTAGCACTTTCGAATATGGATGGTCTTTTTGCAAATGGTCAATCGGTTTATATCCGCGATTACGCAACAGGAGCAGTTCACAATTTATCTGAAGCTCCTTACACATTTGCATCTGAGATTGGAACATTCAACGATCGTTTTACGATTGTTTTCGAAGCTACTCCGTTATCAGTAACTAATCCGGTAGCTAACACGAATACGATTGCTGCTGTGCGCAATGCCAATGCAATTGCCGTTAATTCGGGTTCTGCTGCTTTACAGCAAATCACGGTTTACGACATCACTGGAAGAATCATCACTGATGTAAAAGCTAGTGGATTTGAAGCTACAGTTCCAACTTCGAACGTTTCTAACCAAGTATTATTGGTTAAAATCGTAACCGATAAAGGAACGGTAACCAAGAAGTTAGCGTACTAATCGTACCTAGAGAGATATTAAATGACGGTCGCCCGAAAAGGCGGCCGTTTTTTTTGGGAGATTTTGAGATTGAAAGATTGAAAGATTGAAAGATTTTGAGATTGAAAGATTGAAAGATTGAAAGATTGAAAGATTGAAAAAAGCGAAAAAAGGAAAAGCTAACAGCTAACAGCTAACAGCTAAAAGTTAAAAGCTAAAAAGCTAAAAGCTAACAGTTAACAGCTAACAGCTAAAAGCAAAAAAGCTAAAAGCGAAAAAAGCGAAAAAAGCGAAAAAGGAAAAAGTGATACTTTCATGGTATAAAAACGTTCAAAAGTAACACAATGTTCCACAAAGTTTTTTCCCAATGTACACAACGCTGCCTTCGACAAGCTCAGGCACCAGCCTTCGACAGGCTTCGGCCCCAACGATACGTGGGTTTGGGAGGGAACATGATACGTAAAAGGGTGAATTCATCGATCCCGATAGCTATCGGGACTAGCTTCTAAAAACCAGACTTCGACCAGCTCAGGCATCAACGATACGCGGTTTCGGGAGGTTAATA
>CALRVY020000153.1:0-6957 GCA_943371725.1 Pseudanabaena sp. UWO311
CATACATAATAATCCTGTAAAAGATAAAGTTGTTCAATTTCCAGAAGATTATTACTTTAGTTCTGCACGTAACTATGCTGGTTTGCAAAATGATTTAGAAATAATTTCATTGGATTTGTTTTAGCACGGATTGCAAATCCGCGCTATCGTTTTTTTTAGCACGGATTGCAAATCCGCGCTATCGGGTGTGTATCACGAACTTTGTTTTAGCACGGATTGCAAATCCGCGCGATCGGGGCAATACGGGCCGGAGCGGGCTTGTTTTAGCACGGATTGCAAATCCGCGCTATCGGGGCTTTACAATGGAATTACAAAACCAAAACAATAGGCGCATGTTAGTTTACAAAATAAATTGGCTAAACATAGTTTTGAAGTTTCTTTTAATTGTTATTAGTTTCAATATGATACTTTTTTTTTGTTTAAATGACTATGAATTAACATTATCCTTATTGGTTAGTTTATTAGTTATAGGTGTAGAATTTATAGTTTTCTTTATGACTAAGAGATTGGTGAAAATTGAAGTAACAGAATGTAGCTTTCGACTATTTTTTAGATCATTTTTATTTTTTACCAATATCAAAGTTATAAATCAAGATTCTTTCCAATATTCTTTTAAGGAAGAAATTGGAGCGAAAGGTGTAAAAGCAGAGGAGTTGAGGTTCTATGAAAACAATGTGAAAGTTATTGGTATTGGAAGAGGTTTTGATGGTTGGACGAAAGACATAGTTTTGAAAATTGTTAATGATTTAGAAAAATTAAGCATAAAAAATATTGATTAAGGAAGACAAAAATAACTTTAGCTACGCCAAATATTCTGCTTATGTACTATGCTCAGCAAATGTCTGCCGACTTTGCGGTAAACAAAAAGAAATTATTCCACAAACAACATCTCCAAACGCACTCTCTCCCGATCGCGCGGATTTATTTCGTCTCTTCAGCTAAAGCCTCGGGTGCAATCTGTGCTGGAGGTGGTTGGCTTTTTCGACCGTTTACGATCAAAGACGTTTGCCTAGCCCCGACTGCAGCGGCAGCCCGGAGTACAAAAAGGCTTTGTGAATTGGGTTACAAACGGCGACCACAGAAGCCGGTTGTAGCCCCATGAACACGCCTTTTTTTACGAGGACTACAGCGAAAGGCGGGAATAGCTACAAAAACTAATTAGCCCACTCAACACCCACGCGTATCGTAACGTTTTGGTTGGGATATGTGATCGTAATAAACTCCGGACGGTCGGTTTCGTAGTTTGAAAAATTGATTTCGCCGTAGTAAGGTGCTTCCATAAAGAAGTCGATCATGCCAATTTCGCCATCTACTTCTCCGGCGCCAAAACGCAAAACACTGCTCGGAACAACGTATAAATTTTCGTTTTCGAGATTCCAAAACAAGCTTTGTTGGTTGAGTTGTATCGCCGAAAAATACCACTGTCGGTAGTTAAAAGCCGATTCGCGGTAGCTGCCGATTTGAATTTTCTGGAAACCAAAACGCAAGTCGGCTTTTGCATCGGTACTTCCCGCCGGAAATTCGGTATCGAGATCGGTGTTGATGCCCGTAAAATTTAGAAGTTCGAGTGATTTTAACCTCACGGCATTTCCGCGAACCACATTTACAGTGATCGATTTTTCGCCCAACGCGCCAGCCGCATTTTTGCATCGAATTTTAAGCGTTTGCGTACCCGGCGTTTGAAATGCAAAATAAATATTGGTGTTCGACCCAAATCCGTTTAGGGCGTAGCCACCTGTTTGAAAATTATCGAACGACGGCCAAACTTCCTTAATTTCCTCAGCTGCGGCTAGGTTTACGGTAAGCAGTTGATCGACGCTAACTGTGGTAACACTCGGCGTTGCTGTAAATTCGAAAACTTCCGGTTCGGTATTGATTTCGCTCGAACTTTCGGTACATGCAACTAGAAGTAAACAGCAAAAAATAGTCGTGATTTTTTTCATTTTGTAATTTTAAGCTACCGGATGTAAGGCAATCTCGGCGGCATCGAGGTCGAGTTTGATTTTCTCCAGTATTTTAGGTGCAAGATCGGGATAATCGGTGAACGAAACCCAAGGTCGGACCGCAATTTTTACGTGATCGGCCAAGGCAATTACGTCGACGCGCGGCTCGGGATTTGTTAGAATTTTTGGATTATCAGACAAAATTCTTTCTATTATTTCTTTTACTTTCAGCAAATTAGCGTTATACGAAATCGCAATACTCAAATCAACACGGCGAATTCCGGCCTGCGATAAATTTACAATAGTTCCGTTGCTTAGCGCACCGTTTGGAACATAAATAGTTTGGTTGTTAGCACCGATGATTTTTGTAACAAAGATCTGAATTTCAGAAACTTCGCCGGTAACGTTTTGCGCTTCGATGTAATCGCCTACGCGGAACGGTTTGAACAAAATAATGAGCATGCCTCCGGCAAAATTCGACAGCGAGCCTTGCAAGGATAAACCAACCGCCAAGCCCGCAGCTCCTAAAATGGCTACAAACGATGAGGTTTCGATGCCTAATTTGGAGATGAATGCCACAAAAAGGAACGCACGCAAAATCCAAAGAAATATATCGGCTAAGAACTTACTTAGAGTAGGGTCGAGGTTGCGTTTAAGCATAATTCGCCGAATGAGTCTGTTTACAAATCGAATAAAGTACAGCCCGACGATAAGAATGATAAACGCACTAATCAACTTGGGCGAATAATCGATGATGATTTGCCAAAGTTTTTCGGTGTAGGTACTAATTTTTTGGGTCGGAATATCAATAGCGGTTTGTAGAAACATAACGTTTTATTTTTTGAGATTGCAAAAATACGGCTTGACGGCAATACTACCGAAAGCGATTTACAACTTTCGGGTTGGCTTTGTTATTTATGCTTTGAAGCGGAAAACCATTCTTTTGGCAGCTCGTTGATGCTGTTCACGGGCAAGTCGCAACCGGCAATCGAACAGCTGAAAAGTTTTACTTCGTCGCTGTATTTTCCTGTTGTTTGTGGAAGTTCAAAATGGGTTGAAGCATAGATGATTTGCACATCGGTAGCTAAATTTTCGAGAATTTCGAGTTTTGCAGCAAAGTTCGGATTCGAGATAATGACGGCGCGTTGTTGGTTGTAGTTGGCGAGCAAAATAGAAAGCCAGTTGGCATACGCTCCGGGATAATCGATGCGAACGGTAATTGCTTCGAGCATTTTGTTTGCACGGTCAAGGTAGCTGTTTTCAGAAAATATAATTCCGAGTCGAAATAAATTTCTACACATCACCGAATTCGAGGCATTTATAACGTTGTCTTCGGTTTCGATATGTACCAAAGATTCGCGCGTGGCCGAGGCTTGATATTTGAAGAAAATACCGTTTTTGTGATCAAACTCGCGCAGAACGGTTTGGCAAAGATCGATTGCTTTACGGAGAAAATTCTCGTTTGCCGTTAGCTGGTAGTAATCTAAAAATGCTTCGATAACAAAGGCGTAATCTTCAAGACATCCGTTTATTTCTTGCGTATCTACACGAAAAACGCGGTTTCCAGTTATGCTGTTTTTTTTCAAAGCAAAGGCCAGGTCGGTAGCGCGCTGAAGGTACTTTTCGTCGCGGAATGCCGTGGCAGCTTTGCAGTAAGCGCTTAGCAATTGGGCGTTCCACGAGCTAATTTTCTTGGTATCGGTAACCGGAGCGGATCTCTTTTTTCGTGCCGTTTTCAATAGGCGCAAGCCGTTTTCAAGTTTTTCTACAAAGGCACTTTCGTGGAAGTTTAATTTGTGCGCCAGAGAAAGGTCGTCTTCGGTTCGAAAAAGCACATATTGTTCGTCTTCCCAATAGCCGAGTTCATTGATATGAAAAACTTTTGAGAAGAAATCATACGATTCGCCTAATACGTCTTGAAGTTCGTGTTTTGTCCAGGTATAGAATGCGCCTTCGGCAGCTGTTCCGGTGGCGTTTAGGCTGTCGGCATCGAGTGCAGCAAAGTACAAACCAGATTCGGATTTTAGATTTTCTTCCAGAAACTGGGTGGTTTGTTTTGCGATGCGTTTAAGAAAAGAATCGTTGAATTGTTTGGCTGTTTCTGCGCAAAGTGAAAGAAGTTGTGCATTGTCGTACAACATTTTTTCGAAATGCGGCACATGCCAACGGTGGTCGACTGAGTAGCGTGAAAATCCGCCTGCTATAGCGTCGTAAATTCCTCCTAAAGCCATTCGTTTTAACGTGTATAAAGCGAAATTGCTGTGCGTATGTAGCTTGAATTGATTGCCAACTTCTAACAGTAATTTATAGTTGGAAGGCATCGGAAATTTAGGTGCCCGATCCATTCCGCCCCATTCGTGATCGAAGTTCGACGACCATTTTTCGAGCAGTTGCACAAATAACTCTTTTTGATTTTCGGTTTGTGATGGAAACTCAAAAAGCGGTTTTATTTCCAAGGGATTTTGAATGGAAAGTAGTGCATGTTCGAGTTTCTCGGCGTATTCGAAAATGACTTCAGGTTTGTTGCGGTACAAGTTGGCGAGTTGCTCGAGGCTCTGTGTCCATTCTTGCGTGCGGAAATACGTTCCGCCCCAAATAGGTCGGCCGTCGGGCAAGGTAACTACGTTTAGTGGCCAGCCGCCGCGTTGCGTCATGAGTTGCACGGCTTTCATGTAGGCGGCATCAATGTCGGGATGTTCTTCACGATCGATTTTCACCGAGATGAAGTGTTGGTTCATCAATGCGGCCACGTCTTGGTTTTCGAAGCTTTCGTGTTCCATCACGTGGCACCAATGGCAAGCTGCGTAGCCGATGCTAAAAACGATTAGCTTATCGGCTGCGGTGGCTTGATCTAGAATCTTTGGCGAATACGCTTTCCAGTAAATGGGGTTGTTGGCGTGTTGTTTGAGATACACACTTTTTTGGTGGGCGAGTTCGTTCATGTGTATCGGTATGTGTGGTGCTAGGCGTTAATGGCTTCGACTTTTATTTGTTCGTCTTTTAGCATGTCTTTCAACATGTTTTCGATACCGCTTTTCAGGGTAAATGTTGACGATGGGCAACCGCTGCACGCACCTTGCAAAACAACTTTTACGCGCTTATCTTCTGGGTCGTACGAATCGAAAAGAATATTTCCGCCATCGGCAGCCACTGCTGGTTTTACGTATTCTTCGAGAATATTGATAATTTGCTGCGACGTTGTATCTAGGTTGTCGAAATTGGCGACAGTTTGCTTTTCTGCGACAGCGGTTTTCTTGAAAGCATCTTCATTGAGGATGGGTCCGCCGCTTTCCACATAGCTTTTGATGAAGGTGCGCAGTTCAAGGGTAATTTCGTTCCAGTCGTAACTGCTGTATTTGGTTACGGAAACGTAATTTTCGTCTATAAAAACTTCTTTTACGTACGGGAATTTAAAGAGTTCGATAGCTAATGGTGCTTCTTGGGCTTCGTCGATATTTTTGAATTCGGCGGCTACTTTGGTGAGCAAACGGCTGCAAACGAATTTCAAAACTGCGGGATTAGGTGTTGTTTCACCGTAAACTGTTGCGGGCTTTTTCAATTCGAAAGCTGGTTTTTCGGGCAATTTTACTAGAATTCCGCCGTTATTAACGAAGTCGTTTATTTGTTCAGCGACAGCGTCTTTGACATCTTCCCACTCCACAATATTGTAACGTTCAATAGCGATAAAGTTATCTGCGAGAAGAACTGATTTTACAAAAGGGAGGTAAAAAAGCTGTTGGGCTAGTGGAGAATTTGCGGCTTCATCGATGTTTTTAAACTGATGTTGTCCGCCGGGTATTGTATGTGCTTGCAACTCAAACTTTAAAATTGTTGGGTTTTGAGTTGATTTAATTATAACATTTTCCATAAAAATTGTAGTATTCTGCAAAATTAACAAAGAAACTACGGTTACTTATTTATATTTGGAGATTTAATAAATCTTTAAGGAAATCGTCAGGTTTATCTTACTGAAAGTTTATAAAATTAGTCTTTTGTTATGAAAAGAATTCTACTCTTACTTCTACTGATAAACTTTAGTTCACTGTTTGGGCAGCAAGCTGATGTGGTTGTTTCGATAACGAACAATCAAACGGTTTATGTTCCTGGTACAGAAGTTGTTTATACAATAACGGTAGCAAACTTTGGTCCAAATACAGCAAATGGAGTTGAGGTTGTCAGTCCGTTGCCTGCTGGGATTACCGATGGTTATTATTGGGAAGGCAGTAATAACAGTTCGGGTTCGAACGCTCAAGTTTTTAATCGGATACGCACATTGCCAGTTGGCCAGACGGTTACATATACTGTTTTTTTAGATGTTCCGTTATCGTACTCGGGCCCTTTAACTTTAACGGCTACGGCGAATAGTATTGGTGCTCCTGCTTTGACAACTCCGCCAGCACCGGCATTGCCTGCGGTTCCTGATCCGAGCACAAATTCGAATACATCGACTGACAGTGATTTGCAAAGTTCTTCGGATATATCGTTAACCTTTACAAACAATAGTAACTTTTATATCCCAGGTCAAATTAATACGTACACTGCGACAGTTACAAACCTAGGGCCAACTCCCGCATTGAATGTCAGTATTTTCTGTGATATTCCCAATGCAATCGACAATGTAAATTTCTCATGGACAGGTTCAAATGGAAGTTCAGGTTCAGGTGTGGCCTTATCGAATAATTTAGGGAATCTGGCTGTTGGTCAATCAGTTACTTATACGGTAAATCTTTTAGTACCTGCAGATTTCTTAGGTTTATTGCAATTAAATGCCACGGTTTTTAGTACTTCTACAGATCCTATTAACGCGAATAATAACGTCACGCAATTTGATATTCGAGCACTAGGAGCCGATATTGTTGTAAACAATTCTGATAACACATCAACATATTCCCCAGGAACTTCAACTACATACACTGTAACGGTTCAAAATTTAGGTCCAGATGTGGCTACGAACGTTGATGTTAACTTTCCTATTCCAGCTGGAATAACTAGTATGACTTGGACTGGTAATTCT
>CALRVY020000154.1:0-6923 GCA_943371725.1 Pseudanabaena sp. UWO311
ACGCAGGTATTTGTGTCTCCAATATCGAAACCACGCTCTTTCAATCCGTTTTGCAACGCATTTACATTTTCCCAAAGTTTTGCTTTCAACTCGGGCATGCTGCGCAACATTTCCAAACGCTTCAACGCACCTTTTGTTTGAATCATCGGTAAGGATTTAGCAAACATCTGCGAACGCAAATTATATTTCAAATAATCAATAATATCTTGATCAGCAGCTATAAACGCACCGATACTCGCCATCGATTTGGCAAAAGTCGAGAAGTAAATATCAATCGCATCTTGCACACCTTGCTCTTCACCTGCTCCTGCTCCTGTTTCGCCTAAAGTTCCAAAACCGTGCGCATCATCAACCAACAAACGGAAATTATACTTTTCCTTCATGGCAACAACTTCGCGCAATTTTCCTTGCTGACCGCGCATTCCAAATACACCTTCTGTGATAAATAAAATTCCACCACCCGTTTCTTCAGCTAATTTAGTGGCACGTTGCAAGTTTTTCTCCATACTTTCAACGTCATTGTGTTTGTAGGTGAAACGCTTACCCATGTGTAAACGAACGCCATCAATGATACAAGCATGTGCATCAACATCGTAAACAATAACATCGTTTTTAGTTACCAAAGCATCAATTGTCGACATGATTCCCTGATAACCAAAGTTCAATAAGTACGCAGCTTCTTTCTTTACAAAAGCAGCTAATTCGCGTTCTAACTGTTCGTGATAATTGGTTTGCCCGCTCATCATTCGCGCGCCCATCGGGTACGCCGCTCCGTATTCAGCAGCAGCTTCCGTATCGGCTTTACGAACCTCTGGATGATTCGCCAATCCCAAATAGTCGTTAATACTCCAGTTTAAAATTTCTTTTCCGTGAAACATCATTCGCGGACCCAATTCTCCTTCCAATTTCGGAAAAACGTAGTATCCTTCCGCTTGCGAAGCCCACTTTCCAAGCGGACCTTTATTATTCTGGATTCGTTCAAACAAATCTTTAACAGCGCTCATACGTGTTTATTTTAGAAGTTGCAAAAGTAGTTGATTTAAAGCGGTAAAAAAAGTGCTTTTTAACTGAAATTAAAACGCGCGTTTACTACTTGAAAAGTGCTTCCAAAATCTCCGCCTGTGTTGCATTTGGCAGCGAAATCCCAATTAGTTGTGCTACTGTTGGCGCAATCTCGGTAATAACACACTTGTCGTGCGACTTCCCGGCGCGAACTCCCTTCCCAAAAAAGATAACCGGAACATGCGTATCGTACGAAAAAACCGAACCATGCGTGGTTCCTGTAGTATGATCGCCCAAAGTACCTGGTGTTTCCAAAATAACTAATTCGCCGTTTTGTTTCGGGTCGTAACCATTGGCAATCATTTGCAAATACGGATCGCTACCTGTCGAACTTAAAATTTCCTCTTCCGTGTACACACGCATTACCCACGATTCTTTCATAACAAAATCGCGTACTTTGTTTTTGACATCATTCAAAGAAATTCCTTTGGTTGCCAAAACTTCTTTGTCAAAAAAGATATTCTGATTGCTGCAATTTAAAATTACATCTGTACCAAAAGTTTCTATTCCGAAAGCTTCCAATTTCTTTACAAAAGCCTTGGTATTCAGATTCTCTACATCAAATTTATGATCTTTCAGAAACACGGGATTTTCTGCTCCTGCATGATCGGCAGTGAGAAAAACTAGATACTGTCCCTTCCCTACTTTCTCATCTAAATATTTCAACAGTTTTTCGAGTGAAGCATCAAGTCGTAAATACGTGTCTTGCAACTCTATGGAACGTGATCCTGTAATGTGGCCCATGTAATCGGTTGCCGAATAGCTAATGGCGAGAAAATCGGTATGTGAGTCCTTTCCCAATTGCTCTGAATCGATAGCTGCCATCGCAAAATCAGTTAACAAGTCGTTTCCAAAAGGCAACGCACGTAAAATTTGCGCACCGCTTTTTTCGTACATGCTCTTTAAATCATACGGAAAAACGGCGGCTTCAGCTTTGTAAATTTTACCTTCGTACGGATTTTCATCGGCCAAACTTTCGTCGTATTCCGACATAGGTTTCAAGGTATTCCAAGGCTTTTGAACGTATTTTAGAAAATGTTTTTCAGTATTAAACTTCGACGCCCAATCGGGAAGTTGCTTGCCGTAAAACGAGCTGCTTATAAACGCTCCTGTTTTGCTATACCAAAAGGCAAAATCTGCAAAATGGCCGGCAGGAAGTATCGCTCCACGATCTTTCATACTCATTCCAATTACTTTACCTCGGAAATTGGTCGATAATTTTAGTTCATCGGTTATGGTTGTTGCTTTTAGATTTTTCGGAGACATTTTTCCTTCTGCTGCTTCGCCATCACCAAGTAAACTTACGTCGGCATCATCGGTACAATACCTGTTTTTACTTACCGACTTATCAAACCAATCGTTTCCAACAATACCGTGATATCTCGGCGTAGTTCCGGTATAAATAGAAGCGTGTCCCGGACCGGTGTACGTTGGCATATAATTAAAATGTGCGTTGTAAAATGTGAATCCGTTTTCGGTTAATCTCTTAAAACCACCCGAACCAAAATCGCTCGAAAAACGATACAAATATTCTGTTTTCATCTGATCAACAACAATTCCGACCACTAATTTGGGTCGATCTTGCGCATTCGCAGAAAAAAATACAAATGCGAACAAAAAAGCGACACTTACTTTCTTAGAAACTAATTTGCGAAAGACGATTTTTTTCATGATTAAATTCGGTTAAGATTTGTGCAAAAACCTGATCTACAGTTAATACTTTATCGATTACAGCGCTAATTTGTCCGATTTCAAGTTCACCATCGTTCAAATCGCCTTCAAACATGCCTCTTTTGGCTCGTGCACGCCCTAGATGTTCTTTTAATTGTTCTGTCGAAGCGCAATTCGCATACAATTCCTGTAGTTCGTTGTAGAATTTATTTTTGATTAAACGAACCGGAGCCAATTCTTTCAGTGTCAGCTGCGTATCACCTTCTAAAGTCTTTGTAATAAGATTTTTGAAATTCTCGTGCGCTGAACTTTCAACTGTGGCCGCAAATCGAGATCCCATCTGAATACCATCGGCACCTAATGCAAAAGCAGCGAGCATTCCGCCTCCTGTTGCAATTCCGCCCGCAGCAATCAACGGCACTTTTATCGCACGCCGCACACTCGGTATTAGAGTTAAGGTGGTCGACTCTTCGCGTCCGTTATGTCCGCCGGCTTCAAATCCTTCGGCAACTACTGCATCAACGCCTGCTTCTTCTGCCTTGAGCGCAAATTTAGAACTGCTTACCACATGAACAACCGTAATGCCTTGACTTTTAAGAATTTGCGTAAACGTTTTAGGATTTCCAGCCGAAGTGAAAACAATCGGTACTTTTTTGTCGATTATAATTTGAATGATTTCTTCTACATTCGGATACAGCATCGGAACATTAACTCCAAAAGGTTTAGCGGTTAACGTTTTTGCTTTATCGATATGCATTTTCAAGACATCGGGATACATGGATCCTGCGCCAATTAAGCCTAAACCTCCAGCATTGGAAACGGCAGCGGCAAGTTTAGCTCCACTGTTCCAAATCATTCCACCTTGAATTATTGGATATTGGATGCCAAACAACTCACAAATTTTATTCATTTACTTTTTGATGATTTTTCCAGAACTAATACGTTCTTGATTTGTAACTTTATAAATGTAAACACCCGACGACCATGCACTAGCGTCGATTGATATTTGATCTACAACCGTAGTTTTAAAAACAAGTCGGCCATCCATCGAATAAACTTCTAAATCGGCTGTAGTGCCAGCGGTTGAAACGGTAAAATGAGCGGAAAAAGGACTCGGATAAAATTGCGCTACGGTCTTTACAACACTAGCATTTGACAGTGAAGTTTCCAAAGCTGCTCCAAAATCGGGAATTCCGTAACCGATTGTATTCTGCGGATTAAGAGCCGACGATGCGGAATTTTTTACCAATTCAACAATTTGTGTATTCGTGAAATTCGGAAATGCTTCCCACAAGCAAGCCAACATCCCTGAGATGATCGGTGCGGAAAAGGATGTTCCGTTGGCACCCACTACATTTCCCGTGTTTGTGATAACCGCGGCTGAAACACCACGTGCTACTAAATCGGGCTTTATTCGATTGTCAGCTGTCGGACCAACACTTGAAAATCCGGCGAGATTACCCTGACTATCAACAGCACCTATCGATAACGTTAAAGAAGCATCGGCGGGTGCCATGATGTTAGGTGTTGCCGAACCTCCACTATTTCCAGCAGATACTACCACAAGCATTCCGCGCGAAAACGCAATATTGGCGCCGCGTGATATAAATGCAGTTTCGCCATTCATATCTTGAAATGTGTACGAATACGCCGGATTGTCGTATTGAAAATAACCCAAAGAAGTATTGATGATATCCACTCCTAAACGATCGGCTTCTTCAGCAGCTTCAACCCAAAGAGATTCTTCAACTGGGTTTTCGGATGCAACATCTTCGGTTACGAATAAGAAATACGAGGCGTCGGGTGCAGTTCCAACGTATTGTTGTTCGATGAATCCGCCCATAGTCGACAAAACCAAAGTACCGTGATTACTACTGTTGTTAACATCTTCATTTCGAGTAACGTAGTTGTATGTGCCGAGAATTTTGTTGTTATTGACCAATCGTTGAAACGGACTTGCCGTAAAAACGCCCGGAAAGCCAGAATCGAGTACAGCGATCCATTTACTGTTCCCCGTTAAATTAGCTTGATGTACTGCTTGTCCATTTATTTGTTGAATCTGTGTATTGCTTGATCCGTAGGCAAAATCGGTTAAAGCAGTTTTGTTTTTTTGAAATTGAAATTGCTGTATTGGCCTGCCAGCTGCGTTTAATGCGTTGTTGGCAAAATCGATTTCAGAAACAAAATCGAATTGTTCCAATGCGTTTATGGCTTCAATGCTACCACGAACGTGTACGGCATTGAACCAACGCGATTTGGCAAGAACGGCAATTCCAGCAGTATTTTCGATTTGATCGATATAATTTTGCGAAATGGGAACATCGCGGTTATCGAGGAGAATGTTTTGTTGCGCCCGGCGGTTTAATGAACGTTCTGTAAAAAAAGCTGCGGGATTTGAAAAGAAAGAATCGCTGTCGGGTTTATTGGCAAAATACACCCACGCATCTTCTTGCGCAACAAGCGTGGCATAGGAAAAAAGTAAAATAAAAAGAATCCGTTTTTTCATTTGGAAT
This sequence comes from Pseudanabaena sp. UWO311, assembly GCA_943371725.1. Classification (GTDB taxonomy): domain Bacteria; phylum Bacteroidota; class Bacteroidia; order Flavobacteriales; family Flavobacteriaceae; genus Flavobacterium. The sequence goes on from CALRVY020000154.1 coordinate 5,247, forward strand.
AACCTTCACGTTGCTTTCCCGTTCTTATTAACTGCCCAAATTTAGGGAAAATAGCACTTAAAACGGTTGTCTTTATGTTATGGAATTTCACAATTATTGCTTTTAACGAAAACGACTGGAATTCAAAATTAGGTGTTCTTTTGCGGCTCAAGAGTCCTATCTCGTGGTTTAGTAAGATATGGATCACAATAATCACAATGGTTTTTTAGAAAATCGGTAATCGCTCAAAGAAATCACTCAAACCTGTCACTGTTGCGCGATTGCGATTGTGAGATTGAAAACCCAGAAATTAACACACGATGTAACACAATTTTTTCAGCAAAGAAGGTGATCTTACTTTTGACGTGCTCGCAAAACGATACTTAAACCGGTGAATTCATCAATTGCGATAGCTATCGGGACTCGTGTTTAGCTTCCCTAAAAACGATACTTTAAATGGTGAACGTTACGAAATCTTAATACTTGTAAACTGTTCTATCGTTCCACTGTTAATGAAATATGTAATTCTATTTGGAATAGTATCTTTACCAAAAAAACGCTTTGAAGAAGTTAATTTGCTTACTCGTTTGCTTTAACAGCGCATTATGGGCGCAAAGACCTGAAAAACTAAATGCCGCCGATATATACCAACGTCTGCAAAAGTTATCGAAAACAACTACCGTTCTATACGTTGCGGCACATCCTGACGACGAAAACACGCGATTAATCAGCTATTATGCAAACGCCAAACACTATCGAACGGCATATCTTTCGCTCACTCGAGGCGATGGCGGACAAAACTTAATCGGTTCGCAACTGCGCGATCAACTCGGTATGATTCGCACACAGGAACTACTCGAAGCTCGAAAAATAGACGGCGGAGAACAGTATTTTTCGCGCGCTAACGACTTCGGATTTTCGAAAAACCCCACCGAAACCCTCGCTAAATGGAACGAACAAGACGTTCTTGCAGATATGGTTTGGATTATCCGGAAATTGCGACCCGAAATCATCATCAACCGTTTCGATCACCGAACACCAGGTACCACACACGGACATCACACCGCTTCGGCCCAATTAAGCTTAAAAGCTTTCGACCTAGCCGCCGACCCCAACGCCTTTCCTGAACAACTACAATACGTTACAGTTTGGCAAGCTAAACAACTGTTTTTCAATACGTCGTGGTGGTTTTACGGCAGTCAAGAAAAGTTTGCCGCAGCCGACAAATCGAATTTAACGGAAATCGACCTGGGAACGTTTCTTCCGCTCGAAGGTAAATCGATTCAGGAAATAGCCGCTTTAAGCAGAAGTTGCCACAAATCGCAAGGCTTTGGCTCTTCCGGAACGCGGGGCAGCGAAAAAGAATACCTCGAATTCATCAAAGGCGATAAATCGTTTCAACCCAGCGATTGGACCAATATTCCCGAACAAGCGAGCATCACAGCCATTTGTAACGAACTGATTTCTGAATTCGATTTTAAAAATCCAACAGCTAGTCTTGCCAAATTACTTCAATTGAGAACGCTGCTAAAAAAGATTCCCAATAGCGAGTTACAAAGATTTAAGTTGCAAGAACTTGATAAAATCATTTTAGCGTGTACCGGATTTTACCTTGAAGTGGTAACAAATACCGCACGTATGTCGCCCGGAACGCCTTTCGAAGCTGCTTTTGAAATCATAAATCGCAGCAGCGCCTCG
>CALRVY020000155.1:0-6897 GCA_943371725.1 Pseudanabaena sp. UWO311
TTTTTCCACCAAACGTTAGTAACGTATGCCCTAGCCCGGATGGTAGCGGCAGCCCGTAAGAAAAATACGGCAACGTGAAGCGGTAGGTGTGGGCGACCCAAGAAGCCCAACACCTGCCGACTGAACGAGGCGTATTTTTTGCGGACTAGAGCGGACAGCCGGAGGGAGCTAAAAAATAGAAAGAAGCAAAAGAAGCTAAAAGCCAACAGCTAAAAGCTAACAGCTAAAAGCTAAAAGCGAAAAAAGCGAAAAAAAGAAAAAAAGGGAAAAATTTCCTCTTGGCGAACTTTGCGTAAATCTTTGCGAACTTTGCGGTTAAACTTTTGGCATGCTCAGGCACCAGCCGACGATACGAGGGTTCGGGAAGAAAGTGGAACGTTAAGTGGTAAACGTCACGAAGTCTTAATACTCAAATCTTAATACTAAAAAGTCTTCGGACCCAGCCTTCGACAAGCTCAGGCTCCGACGATACGCGGGTTCGGGAGGTTAATAGAAACGTCAAGTGGTGAAATTATCAAAGTCTAGCTTCTCGTGTCTAGCTTCTAGCTTCTAAAAAAGGATACGTTAAGTGGTGAAATCATCAATCCCGATAGCTATCGGAACTAGCTTCCAATTTCAACAAGCTCCGCGACTGTGCGCTACTTGAACAGTAGGTAAGTACATGTAATAAATCGGGTTGTAACGATACGGAATTTGAGTATCTGACTTGCTTTTAATTGGCTCTCTTAAAAGCAAATTTCAAAGCTGTTGGTAGCCGCTTTGCCCACGCATTTTCAGAGTGATCGGCGCCTTTATCGTAAATGGTTAGCCAATTTTTTTCGTTGAATCCTTTTTCCTTCATAATCGCATCGACTTTTTGTTGCACCGTTGGGTAAAGGCTATCAAGCGTTTGATCGCCGTAATCGAAGTAAATGGTATGGGATTTTGGAGCAGGTAAATTAGCTTTCAAGTATTGCATAAAAGCATCGGGAATGGGGTTGTTTTCTAGCGTCCATATGCCAGGCCAATGCGTACTCATGCACAATGCTTTGCCGAAAATTTTGGGGTATTCGCAAAGGGCATACAATGAAATTAAGCCTCCCATGCTGGCACCACAAATCGCAGTATTGGCAGCATCTTTCTTTGTGCTATACGTTTTATCGATGTATGGTTTTAATTCGGTTACGATGAATTTCAAGTAGTTATCCGAATCAACAGCATGTGCAAATAATTTTTGACCGGGCGAACGCTCTGCGTTTAAAAGCTCTTTTTGAAATGATTCGGGTAAAGCTTGAAACGGCTTTTGCGGAAAATAATTGGCATGACGTTCCGCTGAAATATTGTGAATTGCCACAATTATAAAAGGTCTAGTTTCTTTATTTTCTTGCAATTGTTGTGCAGTCTCGTCGGCATTCCATGATTGCTTATTCCACGTTGCCGACGAATCGAACAGCATCTGACCGTCGTGCATGTACAAAACAGCATATTTAAGTTTCGGATTGTAATCTTTTGGAAGCCAAATATCTATTGGCCGACTAGAAACATACTTTGATGGGAAATTTTCAATTCGTTCGATTTTACCGACAACTTCCGCTTTATTCTGGGCAAAAATCAGTGATGTACATGCCAGCATTAAAATGATTGTTTTCATGATTTACCTTTTTAGCGTGAAATGCCCTCGATCAATTCGGCCATCAGAAACATATAAAACGTACCAATAGTCGTCGGAAGGCAACGGATTACCGAGATACGTTCCGTCCCAACCGATTTCATCACCACTGGTAATTTCGAAAATAAACTTTCCGTAACGGTCGAAAATGTAAACGTAACTCTGCGGGAAATACAAAGGATTGATGCCTTTTATTCTCCAAAAATCGTTAAAACCATCGCCGTTCGGTGTGAAAAATTTCATAGCACCAATAACGGCTACTTCGCGACTCACTTGTCCGCAACCGTTCACATCATTAACATACACGGTATGTAAACCGGGCGTTACATTATCGAAAAAGGGATCGGTTTGATACGGTCCAAACTCATTATCTAAACTGTATTCGTACGTTCCAGAACCTGTAACAATCACAGTGAGCGAATTTTCATCAATTAGATCTTGTACGATAACATCGCTTATGGTTGCTGTACCTGAATCTAAAACGGTAAACGTTCTAGTTCTGCTGCATTGTGTAAAACGATCGGCAACACGAACACTGTAATCTCCGGCAACACGAGTTCTAAAAACCGAGCGATTTTGTCCTGGAATTTCTATACCGTCTAAAAGCCATGTATAGGTATAATCTGAAAGCAATCCGCTCAAAACTCCGGCCTCAAGGGTGATTTCATTTTGCAAATTACTACAGATGTAATAAACGGTTTCATCAACCTCATCGACATCTGGAAGCGGATTTACTGTAAAAGAAAGTATTGCCGTTTCGGCACAACTTGGATTATCCGTGTTGAAAATCTCTGCAGTAATGCTGCGCGTATTTGAGTTAAAAACGGTCGGAAAAACGTCAAACAAAAAGTCACCATTTTCGTCGAAGTAACGCGTGGTGAAAGTAGTTTGCCCTTGCGTTATAGTACCTTGAACGTTAGAAGTATCGAAAGCCGTAAAGCCATCTGTATCATTTGACTCATCATCGCATTCCACAAATACTAATCCAGTGATTGGTTGCGGGCGCGCATCGACAATAAAGGTAATAGTTCCCGATTCGGTGCATGGGCCGTCTGGATCGTTGGTGGCATTATTGACCATATTTACCGTAACAACTTGCGATTCTGTAATAAAAGGGTTAGGCAAAGCATTACCCAAAACGGTTCCATCTTCGGCAATATAGGTTAACGTAATACCGGTTTGGCCGTTTAAAATCTGCTGGCTAATAGTACTGGTATCGAAGGCAAAATCTAAAGTCGTATCATTCAAGTTTCGATCGCACTGTCGTGGAATTGCTGGCACATTGAAAGTAGGTAAAGCTTCTACGATTAGATTAACGTACGGTCCTAATCCAAAACAGGCATTATCGGTGGTACTATCAACACGAACCCAAATCTGCTGTCCGCCCGGGAAACCTTGATTTCTATAATTCACAAGATCTGTAATAGCGAGTGAATTGCCGTTGGTATCGGTTTCTATAGTTGCTTCGTTTTCGGTTCTGAAAAAACGAATGTTGATATTCGGATTGTTATTGAAAAGTGCTCTGATTTGGTTTTCAGCACTTGAAAAATCAAAGGAAGAAATACCGTCGCGATCGTCGTTTGCAGCATCGATAAAGTCGTCGCATTGCGAATAAGCGAATAGCGTTCCGGCTGGAATTGTAGTTGCCGAAATACTAAGATTTACAGTTCCGAAAGAGAAGCAGCCGCTAACATTATCTGTTACTCGCACATAAACGGTGTTTTGAATACTGTTGCTAAATGACTGTGGATTTTGAATTTCTTCACTGCTTATCTCGTTTTGAGCTCCAAGCAAACTTAGATAGTACACAAAAGTTTCGTTAGCTGAGTTTGTAGAAATAGCTGTATTTGCTTGCTCTAAATTAAAAGGTGCTTCGTTGTCGAGATCGGTGTCGCACTGTTTTAAGGTAAAGTTTTGAATAATTTGTGGTTTGGCTAGAACGGTTAAAGTTCCGGCGTCCGAAAAATCGCCACAACTGTTAGCGGTTTGTAGTATTCGCGCTCGATACTTAAAATTGTTTGCACTTGCTTGTACTGCTGTAATGGTTAGAGTAGCCGTTTGCGTTCCTTGAAAAACGCCGTTATCTGAAATGTCGGTAAAATTAATACCGTCTGTACTTTCTTGCCATTGGTAACCTGCAACAGCGTTTGTAACAACGGCGAATTGTGCGGGTAAGGTATCGCAAACTGTTATATTTTGCGGTTGGTTATCGAAGGTAATGATACCAGCAATCGTATAATCATTAGTAGCTAAAGTAGTGTATCCCGAAATGGCATTGGTAACAATTCCGTTGGCATTAACAACAATTGGCGAATTACCCAATCTTCCGTCGTTGTTTTCGTCGATAAATCCGGCCTCGTTCACATCGAAACAATTGTCGTTATCGCTATCTAGGTCAATATAGTTTGCAAATCCGTCGTTGGGATCGCTATTAGCTGGTGCAAAATTTAATTCTCCACTTTCCAGAGCAGTTTCTAAATTGTTTGCTAGTCCATTTGCTCCGAAATTAGTTCCGTCGATTCTACCGTCGGAATTAGCATCTGTTGCCGATGAGCCGGCTTCCACTAAATCGTAAATTCCGTCGTTATCAGCATCTAAATCTAAGAAATCGGGCACGCCATCGGTATCGGTATCTAGGGTTCCCAATCCGGGTTCGATAGCGTCGTTGATTCCGTTTTCATTAGCATCAACAAAGGGTAATCCTTGGAAAGCTACACCTACCGCCTCTATACGATCGGGAATTCCATCGTTATCTGTGTCGAAATCATTGTAATCAGGCACGCCGTCATTGTCGGTGTCGCGTGGTAAGCAAGTTGCTCTGAGGTTAAAAATAGCGGTGTTTTCGTCGGTATCTGAAAGATTTTTGTGAATGAAAGTCAGACTTGTGATATCGGTTGCTTTGATTTCAAAATTTCCTGAACCCAATGCAAGCGGAGTTCCACTATTTAAGCGGAAACGCACATCGAATCCGGAGAATTGCGTAATCCCACTTTCGTAGATTCCGTCGTAGTTTGTATCAATTAAAAGCAAGTCAACAGGATTGATAATGGAAACGGTCTTGTTGGTGCTTGTTAAAATTCTAAAATCGCCAGCTGCATCGACAGTCGCGTTCACCGTTGCAGCATTCGGATAACTAAGCGCAAGAGAAATGGGTTGATTGAAATTGAAATTGACTACCATTTGATTTGTTGCGCCAACTGGTACTTTCGTGACAAAAGTACCGTTTGAAAATCCTTGGTAGCTTTGCGGAGCTGCGATAAACGATGGGTTTGTAGTAACGGTATAGCTATTGGAATAATTCCCGACGGCTATTGGCGTTGCAGCAGCTGTGATTGCGCTGAGCGAAAAATCGCCGTAAGATTCGGTACAATTAGCAATACCGTCGTTGTCTAGATCTAGATCAACTTCGTCGATGGTACCATCGTTATCCGTGTCGAGTGCGCAGGTACTAACAGGAATTTCATTGGAAATTAAATTAGTACCGCAATCCGAAATAGTTGCACGTACGGCGTAAAGTCCGGGACCTAAACCGCCGTTAGCTATTTCTTGAGGCACATAAATCGCACCGTTTGCACCGGGTATGTCTTGACCGTTAAACTCCCATTGAAATTGATCGAACGCAGTAAGGGCGTTAACAGAAAGTTCGATATTGGGGATACAATTTGAATTCACATTTGCGTCGACAGTTTTAAATGCTATTTCAGGTTTGAATGTAAATCCTGAGTAAAAACCGCCGTACGTTGCAGCACCGCTTGTTCCATAATAGGATACATATACTTGAGCTGTACTATATACCGATACGTTCCCTGTAAATCCTTGGAACGTGTACGTTTCGTATTGTGTATTTCCGGTTACAGCGACGGGGCCGTTTGCGTTGATGTTAGGCGGTAAGTTGTCAATTGAATAAGTCGTTCCGTTTAAAATAAAAGATAATGTGGCGCCGATTTCCGTTACAACAGCCACAGTTCCTGTAAAACTACTGTTGCTTCCTATTTCATTAATCAACGGAATATTATCAATAATTTTTGGTGTTTCACACTTTAGCGGCGGAACGAAACACATATTTTGATTGGCTTGTGGTGTTGCTACTGAAGGATCGGATCCGCCAATGCCTTGAAACATGAAAACATTTTTGGAAGTATTTACGTACAAATTACCTTCTGGAGTGTATACACTGCCGTCTGGTGCAAAAAACTCACCTGCATTTATAGTTGCGGCGGGTGTAGCTTCCCCGTTAAAAAATATTTCTGTATTATCTTGGTCTGCAACAATTAACGGACGTTCAATAATATTTGGTCCAATACCTCGAATTAGAATGTACTCGTTTCCTGTTAGTTCGGCTGGTACTAATTGGTCGAATCCAAGATCGAGATTAACGGCATCACCGTTTGATCCCGCAATACTTCCACAATTTACGGCAATGGGTTTGTCGGAGGTAATTAACGTTCCGATTAATCCGTTTCGATTTGCATTTGCTGGACCTGACGTTGCGATACAAAAGCTTTCTCCACGATTTAAAATCACATCAGACTGGATGTTTCCACCGCTGTTAATCAACTGAACACCAAAATCGATATCTGAAAAACTGATTGTGGTATTATTTTCTGTTGCTAAAATTGTGGCAAAAGTGTAGTGATTTTCTGAAATGGTGGGCACATCTTGATTAATGAAAGCACCTACCCGAAATCTTTTACCTAAAGCTGCAATTCCTTTTGAAACGATGCTTCCAGCCTGAAAATTTTGTGGAGTGGTTGTCATTCTTACCGTTACATACACTTGGTCATCGGCTTCAACGATAAAACCTTTATTGTTAAAAACGCCACCTACTTGACCGCTAGGAATTAAAAACTGACTATTATCTCCACTTCCCGCTTGATAAACAAAAGGTTCACTGCGACTTACGGTACCTTCAACAACACCGCCGCCAATAATGTTAATTCTAAAATTTACGGGTGTTGGTGAAGGACAGGAAATGTACATAAACTGCCCTTGTCCTTCTTGAATTGGAGAATTCGAAACGGGTGGTATATAATGTGTTTTACTGAACTGTGCCGAAACTTGCAATACGAATAGCAATGCAAGGCTTAATAATATCTTTTTCATAGAATCTAGCAAGAAATCAAAAATACTCAATTTTAGCGCTTCAACGTAAAGTGTCCTTGAATTTGGGCGCCTGTTTGTAGAAGAATATTGAACCAATAGTCGTCTGCGGGCAACGGTCTGCCAAGATATTGTCCGTCCCAGCCCGT
>CALRVY020000156.1:0-6803 GCA_943371725.1 Pseudanabaena sp. UWO311
ATTCGTGACGAGCTTTGCTCAGACGGATTTTAGCGTGTTTTTATTTTCAGCGCGGAGCGCTCAGGGATGTCGCGATGCAAGAGCGAAATCCCTGATTCGTGTTGATATGTTTTCATGCTTCTTAACGAGCTTTGCTCAGTCGGATTTTAGCGTATTTTTGATTTTCAGCGCGGAGCGCTCAGGGATGTCGCGAGGCACGAGCGCAATCCCTGATTCGTGGTGATTTGTTTATGATGAAACAAAGTAACGGTATATAAAAGATAAATGCTGTAAGACCGCTGTGTTCGAGTTGAAGTCACTTATTCTCCATCAACCTACAGTTTACCAATAGTTTAGAATAATGAAATATCTTTTATTTCTTGGGCGTTCCGGCGGCCAGATTCGTAGCGCTTCGCAAACGTATTTTCCCTACGGCCGCCGTCAGGCCTTACACTCCAAGCTTTTTTGGGGCTTAAACGCCACCCCAAAAAAGGCTTTCCGTTGCAGTCCTTAACGCAGGGCAGCGTAACCGGCGAAAGTGCATGAATGAAACGTCTGATTTCAAAGTCTCAGTTTTTAAAACGCAACCTTAGTTGAACGTTACTTTCACAGTCAATTCACAATTTTCCAAAGAGCGTGCTACGTTCGAGCCCGATCTTGCAGCGCGATTTGAAGGAGAAAGCGTTTTGAAAAACGCAGTTGCTTATACTATATTTGGGAACTTCCACCCCCGCCCCGTAAAGCGAAATTACAATTTGCTTGCAATTTTCATTACGGGTTTTCCGCATATTTTCGGCTGTTTTTGAATTGAATTTTGGAGCACTTTTTTTGTGCACCATTTTGCAGTAGGGGTTGCAGCAGAAAGCGTTTTGAAAAAAGGGCCTGCTTTTGTGGGTTTGTGCAAGCGACCGAAAGAAGCTTGCGCGAGCCTTACAAAAGCGGCTTCCTTTTGAAAAACCTTGACGCGTAAAACCCGACGGCGGCCTACATATATTTCCACTAAACGAGCCGCCGGACTGCCCAAAAAAAGGAAATAAAAAAACCCTTCAAAATTTGAAGGGTTTAGAGCGGAAGACGAGGCTCGAACTCGCGACAACCAGCTTGGAAGGCTGGAGCTCTACCAACTGAGCTACTTCCGCTTGCGGGTGCAAATATAAAAACATTCGACGTGTTTAAGCAAGACTTTTTTTAAAAAAAATTACTTTTGTGCTGCTTATAGCTACTAACTTTCGCGTAATGAGTTTTTTATATAAAGAAAAATTGCATTTTAAAATCGTGCGCCCCGAAGAACTATACCGGGTTCGACAAGCAGAGTTGCGTCCGAATTTAAAACCGGAAGAGTGTGTTTTTGAGGGAGATAACGAAGAGGAAAGCACGCATTTTGCTGCTTTTTGGGAAAACAACATAGTTGGTTGCTTAAGTGCAATTCGCAGGAATCATGTTGCTGTTGGAGCACGTAATGCCATTCAGTTTCGAGCTATGGCCGTTTTGGCTCACTATCAGGGCAAGCATATCGGCAGCGCGCTACTGCTATTTGCCGAACAATATTTATTTAAAAACGGCGAGCATGCGTTTTGGCTTAACGGACGCATTAAAGCCGTTCCTTTTTACGAATCGATGGGATACGTAGGCGAAGGCGCGCTTTTTGACATTCCAGGCATTGGTTTGCATCTAACAATGTTTAAAAAAATAACGCAGTAAAAAGCAGCGTGCGAAAAGTAGAAAATTACGATTAATCACCATTTTAATCGAAAAAGAGCGGAATTTAATCGACGAACAGCACAATAATTGCAGTTTTAACAACCTTAGCTCGTTTTGATTACTTATTTTTGTTCGCTTAAAGCTAAAAATGTTCCAGCGCACTTTACTTTTTTTAATTTTAATACTTGCACCGGTTTCCGGATTCTGCCAAAAGAAGTCGATTGCAGCAGTGCGCACAAACGCCTCTTTAATTATAGATGGTAAGATATTGGAAGATGCTTGGAAAGCTTCGCCTATTGCAACCGACTTCATCATGTTTGCACCCGATAACGGTAAAAAAATTGCGGATGCACAACGTACGGAAGTTCGCTTCTTGTACGACGATGAAGCGGTTTACATTGCAGCACATCTGAAAGACGATCCAAAATTAGTTTTAAAAGAAATTACACAGCGCGATGTTGTAGGAACAGCCGACATATTTGGTGTTTTCCTAAACGGATTTAACGACGGGCAACAAGATTTTCAGTTTTTTGTTACCGCATCGGGCGTACAGCTCGATCGTTTGGCAACAGAAGATGGTGAAGTTAACGTGTCTAATTTTAGCCAGGACATGACTTGGGATGCCATCTGGGACAGCGCTACGCAACTGACAGACGATGGTTGGACGGTTGAGATTAAAATTCCGTACGCGGCATTGCGATTCTCTAAAGAGCAAGTACAAAATTGGGGAATCAATTTTTATCGAGAAATCAGACGCGATCGGCAGGTGTACACTTGGAATTTTGTGGATGCAAAGATTGCGGCAACGCGGGTTCAAAACGGCGTACTTACCGGCATTCAAGACATCAAAACGCCAACTCGTTTGTTTTTTATTCCTTACGCATCCTACTATTACGAAGATACACCGGCTGGAGTTGGAAATACAGTGAAAGCGGGCATGGATATCAAATACGGAATCAACGATGCGTTTACGCTCGACGCCATTTTAGTGCCCGATTTCGGACAAACGCGATTCGATAATGTTATATTGAATTTGACGCCTTTTGAACAACAATTTGATGAAAATCGCCCTTTCTTTACCGAAGGAACCGACCTGTTTTCAAAAGCCAATTTGCTTTACACACGTCGAATTGGCGCACCGGCAAAATTTCGACCGAGCGACTTTGATCCGAGCACTGAACAATTGACCGACCAACCTGTTGCGGTTGATTTATTGAACGCGCTAAAAGTGTCTGGCCGCACAAAAGGCGGATTAGGTGTAGGTGTACTAAACGCTATTACTGAGGAAACGTACGGAACATTTACCAACAACGAAACCGGCGCTACTCGCCGCGCTATTATTGAACCGCTTACCAATTACAATGTTTTTGTTTTAGACCAACGTTTCAGCAATAATTCATCGGTTACATACACAAACACGTCTGTGCTTCGCAACGGTGGTTACCGCGATGCTACTGTAAGTGCCTTAAATTTTGACCTTTACACGAAAGACAACGGCTATAATTTGTTTGGTGATTTTAAATACAGCAGTGTTTTTGACGCCACGTACATCGATGGATTTAAAACCAGCTTAAATTTTGAAAAAACATCGGGAAAATGGCGCTATGTTTTTTTCGGAAAATATCTATCCGACAACTACGAAGTGAACGATTTGGGCATTCTCTTTCAAACCAATTATCACAACGCTTACGCAGAAGGAAGTTATCGCATTTTAAATCCCGTAGGATGGTTTAACAGTTTAAATGTGACATTTCGAAATTCCGCGGAAATTCAAAACAATACCGGAAAATTGCAAGAGTATTACCACAATATAAGTATTGCTGGTACATCAACGAAGAATGATTATTATTCTTTCGAAGCGCAATACAGTCCACGGACGGTGTTCGACTTTTACATGCCTGAGGTAGAAGGTCGTTATAATTATGTTCCGGGATCTTACATTTTAAGCACTTATTTTTCAAGCAATTACAATAGAGCTTTTGCATTAGATGTTAATTTGAATTATCGAAAATTCTTTGAGGAAAATCGAGTTGATTATGTGTACAGTTTGTCGCCGAGAATTCGTGTAAACGATCAGCTTTTACTAATTGCAGGGACTACCTACTCTCGCAATATCGATGATTTGGGATCCATTGGATTGATAAGTGAAAATGGGGAAATTTTCTATACGCGGAGAACTGTAAAAACGATTACGACCGATTTAACGGGCAGGTACGCTTTAAATAATCGGATGACGTTTAACCTTACGGCGCGTCATTATTGGCTTACTTCTCGAAATAAAAGAAACTATATCTTGAAGGAAGACGGTTTTATGGAAGCTACCGATTTCATTGAAGGAATCGACGATAACTTTGGTGCTTTCAACCTCGATTTATCGTACACTTGGTGGTTTGCACCGGCAAGCCAGATCACGGTTTTGTACCGCAACAGCGCGCAAGATTATAGAAATGACTTATCGCAAAATTACGGCCGTAGTTTTCAAAATTTGTTTGCCGAAAATATGGCCAATATTTTTTCGATCAGTTTTAGGTATTACATTGATTACAATGCGGCTAAGAATTGGCTTTAACAATTCCGATACTTTTGAATCGTTTAACACTTTAGTTGCAATATTCAGCTAACTTTGCGGTTCTTTAATGAAAATACGATGGATAAAAAGGTTATTTTAATGATTTTGGATGGATGGGGGAAATCTCCTGACCCTAAAGTTTCGGCGGTCGATCAAGCCCAAACACCCTTCATCGATAACTTATACAAACAATATCCGAGCGCTGAGTTGCGAACTGATGGTTTACATGTGGGTTTACCAGAAGGGCAAATGGGAAACAGCGAAGTGGGTCATATGAATTTAGGTGCCGGACGCATTATCTATCAAGACTTAGCAAAAATTAATTTAGCGGTTGCCAATGGCACAATTAAGGAAGAAAAAGCTTTGGTCGATGCATTTTCATACGCTAAAGCAAACCATAAAAAAGTCCACTTTTTAGGATTGTTATCCGATGGCGGCGTGCATTCGCATACTTCACACTTGCGTGGATTAATTGAAGCGGCCGAAGCATTTGGTTTGAAAGACACTTTTGTCCATGCGTTTACCGACGGGCGAGATGTTGATCCGAAATCAGGCTTACACTACTTAAATCAGCTGCAAGATTTCTTGAAAGACAAAAGCTGCCGATTGGCTAGTTTTGTTGGTCGATACTATGCCATGGATCGCGATAAGCGCTGGGAACGGGTTAAACTTGCTTACGATTTAATTGTAAATGGAATCGGAAAAGCTACGACCAACGTAGAAAGTGAAATAAACGCTTCGTATGCTGCGGATGTGACAGACGAGTTTATTTTGCCACATGTTTTAGTTGATGAAAATCAGCAGCCACTTGCCATGATTGAAAGCGGTGATGTAGTTGTATTTTTCAATTTCAGAACCGATCGCGGCAGGCAATTAACTGAGGCGCTTTCGCAGAAGGATTTTCACGAACAAAACATACACAAGCTCGATTTGTATTACGTTACAATGACGAATTACGATGACAGCTACACTAATGTTCATGTGATTTACGATAAGGATAACATTACTATGACTTTGGGAGAAGTTCTCCAAAATGCTGGCAAGACACAGATCCGAATCGCCGAAACTGAGAAATATCCACACGTGACGTTTTTCTTTTCCGGCGGACGAGAAGAACCGTTTGTGGGTGAAAAGCGCATTTTAAAGAATTCTCCAAAAGTAGCCACTTACGACTTAAAACCCGAAATGAGTGCTTTCGAATTAACCGACGCTCTTGTTCCTGAAATAGAAGCAAAATCGGCTGATTTCATTTGCTTAAACTTTGCCAACGGCGATATGGTTGGTCATACTGGCGTTTTTGAAGCCGCTGTAAAAGCTTGTGAAGCAGTAGATACTTGCGTCGAAAAGGTGGTTGCCGCAGCTCTTGCTAACGGCTACTCTACTTTACTGATCGCCGACCACGGAAATTGCGAAACGATGATTAATCCTGATGGTTCGCCAAACACGGCTCACACAACTAATCCGGTTCCTATTATTGCAATAGATCCAGACATCAAACAAATACATAACGGAATTTTAGGTGATCTTGCCCCCACTATTCTGAAATTAATGGGTGTAACGCAACCAAGTGAAATGACCTGTAATCCTTTACTATAATAATGAGGAGTATTTTTTGTTTCTTGGGCTTTCTAATTTGCAGCCTATCTTTTTCACAAGAGGGAGCAGGTTCTTGTGCCCAGTTACAATCAAACCCCGAGCTGTATCAATCGTGCGCAACGTCTATTCCATTTGCAAATTCAACTCAAAACAATAGCGGAGAAACATTTCAAACCACTTGTATTCCAACAGAATTCGCCGGACCAACGTGGTTTTTTATTTTAATCAATCAAACTGGACCTATCGTATTACAAGTTTCTCAAGTTTCTAATACGGGTGTAGCTGCTGATGTCGACTTTGTTTTGTGGGGACCGTTTTCATCGCTTACGGGAATCTGTCCGCAATTAAATATTGCAAATGAAGTAGATTGCAGTTATTCTGCTTCGGCAATAGAAACTGTTAGTTTTCCTAATGCTGTTGCAGGAGAATACTACATCCTTGTAGTAGATAATTTTGCAAACGTGGCTGGAGAGATTTCCATTGCCCAAACTGGTGGTTCTGGAAGTTCCGATTGTAGCTTTTTATCTTCTGTAAAGATCGCAGACATCAATGATCAAGAAATTACAGATTTAAATTACTGTAATCCCGAAACCGTAAACTTGTATGCTAATGTCGAAACATCTGATTTTGATGGCCTTCCACAAAATTTACGTTACAATTTTCGTTGGTACCGAGATAATGTGTTAATCTCAGAAACACTAGCTTCAACTTCTTCAGAAAATTTTATTACTGCGAGTAGTTCTGGACTTTACAGAATTGATTTAACAGCTTACGATAGTACTGACCCAACTGTAAATCAGAATACCCTACCCGTGAGCTCTGATGCTATTACGCTAACATTTCGCGATGCGCCTCAAATCTCGATTTCGAGTACTGCCTCTTGTCTTTCGGAAACTCCAGTATTGACACTTCAAGACAACACACCAACAACAGCACCTTTATTAATTCAGTGGCTTAG
>CALRVY020000157.1:0-6755 GCA_943371725.1 Pseudanabaena sp. UWO311
GATTTATACATAGAAAAATGGTTGTGTTACGACTTTTCTGCGTTAAGGACAGCAGCGGTACAAATGGAAGGCAAAAGGCTTTTGGTGCCGACAGATAAAAGCGACCAGCGGAAGCTTTTATTGGCGTTGTACCAATGGCTTTTGCTAAACATTTGTAGTAGCGTATGGCCTGACGGTAGCATGAGAAAACCGCAGTAGTAATCGGCTTTTGGTATGTATTTCAATGGAAGAAAATACAGCAAATCGATACGTTTACTACTGCGGTTGAACAAGCTACCGGAACGCCCAAAAAACAATGAAATCGGTTTTCGTTTCAACTCAAAATCCGTACAGCTCACAAAGTTAATTCACTTCGCAGCTGTTTTATGATTTCACTAGTTTGTCTTTCTTTTTAAGATTTACGTTTTGCGGACTCGGTACATTATTTAAATCAGACAATACGTTTAGCGCTTCGTCGATGTAAGCATCTTTCTGTAATTGCTCGTGCCAACGTTGGCGTTTTTCCTTCAGAATACTGTCTTTTTCGATCATTGCCAATTCGTACGGCAACGACATAAATTGGTAATTCGTTTTAAAATCGTTTATCGATTTGTACTTTTTAGACTCGCTTTCAAGTTGGTCTTGCTCTTTCTTGAAGTCTTGCAAATTTAAACTGTACACTAATTCGTCTTTTCGACTACTTAGCCATTTGGCATTTTGGTCGATTAATTGGAACTGCTTGCTGCTACTTACGCGCTTTTTACTGTTCTGAATTGCCGATTGAATGGCATTTTTGTAGGACGAAGGCTTGAAATTAGCGGGTTCAATTTTATCCCAAGGCATCGCTTTTGGCAAGTCGCGTTCGCCGATATCAATATAACTGTAACGATCGGGCAGATGAACATCGCTACTCACGCCCTTAAGCTGTGTTGATCCACCGTTAATTCTATAGAATTTCTGTGTCGTTATTTTCACAGCACCTAAGTCGCCAACCGAGCTATTGCGCACCAATTGGTTTAAGTCGAAAATATTTTGCACAGTACCTTTTCCGTACGATTGTTTACTTCCCAAAACGACACCTCTGTTATAGTCTTGCATGGCAGCAGCTAAAATTTCAGAAGCCGATGCAGAAAAGTTGTTTATCATTAAAACGAGCGGTCCGTCCCATTGTACGCGTGCATCGGTGTCCGACAAAATTTCGCGGTCTTTTCCAGCTGATTTTACTTGAACTACAGGCCCTTGATCGATGAAAAGCCCAGCTATATCTACAACTGTTTTTAACGATCCGCCGCCGTTGTCGCGCAAATCCATAACTAATCCGTCGATATTTTCTTTCTTTAAACGCTCAATTTCGAGCGTAACGTCTTTGGCTGCATCGCGACGATCTTTGTTTTCAAAGTCGATATAAAATTTCGGCAAATGAATGATTCCGTAACGTTTACCGTCTTTTTCAACTATAGTTGATTTTGCGTAGGTTTCTTCGATTTCTACCACATCGCGAATAATCGAAATGACTTTAATACTGCCGTCGACTTTCTTTACGGTAAGTCGCACCTCAGTACCTTTTTTGCCTTTTATTTTTTTAACGACATCGTCGAGACGCATTCCTACAACATCGACGGGCTCGGCATCGCCTTGGGCAACTTTCATGATTACGTCGCCTGGCTCAAGCTGTTTGTCGCGCCATGCGGGTCCGCCAGAAATAAGTTCGGTAATTTCGGTAAAGTCGTTTTTCTTCTGTAAACGCGCGCCGATTCCTTCTAATGTACCTGAAATACTTAGATCGAATTTGTCTTTATCTTCCGGTGCAAAATAATTCGTGTGCGGATCGAAACCTTCGGCTATAGCATTTACAAAAATGGCAAACCAATCTTCGCGATTGAGGTCTTTTAAATAGTTGTAAAAGTCGTCTATCGATTTTTTTGAGCTTTCACGCGTTTCTTTTTCAAGTTCTTCGTACGATTTTGCTTTGTAATTTGCGTCGGCTTTAGCTTTATCTTCTTCTAATTTCAATTTGTCGGTTAGCGAGGAAAGTGAACCGAGTTTAAGCTGTTTTCTCCAACGATCTTTCAACTCGTCGGTCGAATTTACATACGGTATTTTTTCGTAATCTGTATCAAAAGATTCTTTTTGCGAGTAATCAAAAGGTTCTTCTAAAATGTCTTTGTAATAACCTTTTGCACCTTCCATTCGTTTAACGAGGCGGTTGTAAGTGAGGTTAAAAAACGACAAATCTTGTTTGATGATTTGATCGTCGATTTCCAATTCGAAGGCTTTGAATTCTTCGATGTCTGAGGCAAGGAAAAATCTTTTCGCTGGATCAAGCGCTTCGAGATAATCTTTGTAGACACTCTTGCTAAATTCGTCGTTTATTTCTTTGGGGTCGTAATGCCCTCTTTGTAAAACAAATGCCAACAATTCGAGCAGCATTTTGTCTTTTTCATCGTTGTTTGTGTTCTTAGGAAAGAAAGACCACAATGCCAAACACAGCACCAAGAGTGCTGCTATAATCTTAAAATTCTTCTTCATAAAATCTATCAGAGTTTTCATCTAAAACAATAACTAAGGTAATTAAAAACCGTGCCGTTATGCAGTAGCGCCGCATAATTTTTTGTTAAAGGCAAAAGTAGTGTCTTAGCCGTTCGAATTTAGTTAATTTTGAGGTTTGACGCACAGACATCAAATGCGTTACAAAATTTAATTTAGTAAGGAATGACACAAACTGCTAATGAGTTAAGGCCGTTGATTTTAGTGACAAACGACGATGGAATTACGGCGCCGGGAATTCGAACGTTAATTGCCGAAATGTTGCAACTCGGCGAGGTTTTAGTAGTTGCGCCCGACAAACCTCAAAGCGCAACTGGACATGCTATTACGATAAACAATACGTTGTTTTTAAACAAAATAGCTAACGACGGCAGTTTCGAAGAGTACAGCTGTTCGGGCACTCCGGTAGATTGCGTAAAATTTGCTGTCAACGAAATTTTACATCGAAAGCCCGATTTGTGCGTCTCGGGAATCAATCACGGAAGTAACGCTTCTATTAATGTTATTTATTCGGGAACGATGAGTGCGGCCGTCGAAGCGGGAATAGAAGGTATTCCGGCCATAGGTTTTTCGCTTGGCGATTACAACTGGGAAGCTGATTTTGAGCCCTGCCGATTTTTCGTTCGCAGCATTGCCGAGCAAGTCTTGAAAAACGGTTTGCCAAAAGGTGTTGTTTTAAACGTCAATTTTCCGCATCCGCGAACAGCTTATCGCGGGGTTAAGATTTGTCGGCAAGCGAATGCTATGTGGCAAGAGAAGTTCGACAAGCGCGTTTCGCCTTTAGGCAAAAGTTATTATTGGTTAACGGGCGAATTCATTAATATGGATCACGGTACCGATACCGATGAGTTTGCTTTAGAAGAAGGTTTTGTATCGATTGTTCCAACGCAATTTGATTTAACCGCTCATCACGCAATCTCAGAACTAAATACATGGAATTGGCATGAATAATTGGAAAGATTTGATAATGGGCGCGATTCTAGCATTGCTTGTAGCGTTTTTAACCTCAGTACTCTTCATTTATCTACTAACAGATTATTCGTATGTTGGCGGACTGGAACTTCTTCAATTTCAAGGAAAGCTCGGGAAATTAGTTACTATTTCTAGCTTGCCCAATTTAGGTTTGTTTTTTTGGTTGCTCTATAAAAAGCACGATATTATGGCGAGAGGCATTATTTTGGGTGCTTTAGTTTTAACCTTGCTCACCATTTTCCTTTAAGATGAAATACTACATTATTGCGGGAGAGGCATCGGGCGATTTACACGGCTCGAATTTGATTAAGGAATTGGTAAAACTAGATACTGAGGCTACTGTTAGGGCATGGGGAGGTTCGCTCATGGAACAAGCCGGTGCTACAATTGTAAAAAATTACAAAGACTTGGCATTTATGGGTTTTGCCGAAGTGGTAAAAAATTTAGGAACCATTTTAAGAAATATTACCTTCTGCAAAAGCGACATTCAAGCCTTTAAGCCCGATGTTCTCATTTTAATTGATTACCCCGGTTTTAATATGCGCATTGCAAAATGGGCAAAGCAAAATGGCATTCGGGTTCATTATTATATATCGCCACAGATTTGGGCTTGGAAAGAGAATCGGATTAATGCTATTAAACGCGATGTAGATCGCATGTTTGTTATTTTGCCGTTTGAGAAGCCTTTCTATGAAGAAAAGCACAGCTTTAAGGTGGATTATGTTGGACATCCGCTGCTTGATGCGATGGCACAACGAACGTATTCTGATTTTGAAACTTTTTGTAATCAGCAGCAACTTACACAGAAGCCGAAAATAATTTTCTTACCGGGAAGTAGAAAGCAAGAAATAGAAAAAATGCTTTCGCAGATGCTGAAAATGGTAAAATACTATCCAGAATACGAATTTGTGGTTGCCGGAGCGCCAGGGCAAGATCCTGAATTTTACCACAGATTTATTGCTAATTATGATGTGAAGTTACTTTTTGGAGTTACATACGATTTGCTACATCACGCAACTGCGGCATTGGTAACCTCAGGAACAGCTACTTTAGAAACAGCATTGTTTAAGGTTCCGGAGGTGGTTTGCTATAAGGGAAGTTTCATTTCGTATCAAATTGCTAAACGAATTCTTACATTAAAGTACATTTCTTTAGTGAACTTAATTATGGATAAGGAAATTGTTACCGAACTTATTCAAGATAAATTTAACGAAACGGCGCTCAAGGCAGAGCTTGATAAATGTCTCGAATCAGAAAACCGCGCTAAAATGTTAGCCGAATACGATGCGCTAATAGCGAAATTGGGAAGCTTTGGCGCTAGTAAGCGCACAGCCGAATTGATAACGGCCGATTTGCAACGCCTTAACTAGCAGTATTTAACATATTTTTCTAAAGCTATTTTGTAGTATTTCATTACTTTTGCGACCGAGTTATGTAATACGGCACGGATTTTGCCGTTCTAGTTCGACACAGTTTTATTTATAAAGCTAAAGACACCGTCTGAAAAATAAAAAGTAAAATATGGCGAGATTTAAATTTCTCTTTTCGATTCTCTTTTTGATGTGCGCATTTGCGGGTTCATCACAAGTCATTACGTCAAAAAAACAAGCGGTAAAGAAAGGGATTTATCAACCTCGAACGCAAGGGCAAACTGTCGAAGAGAAGGTGGTTACACCAAATACCTCCGAACAAACTAAGGTTTCTACTCCAAAGCCAGAAGTAAAGACGAAGCCGACTACTGCAACCGCGAAGCCTAAATCGTCTGCTAAAACTCAAAAAAAATACCTTGTTAACGAGGAGCCGGATAACGATTTGATTTTTCCGTCATTTACAAACTATTTAGGAACGCAAATGATAAATAACGCCATGAACTTTATTGGTGTTAAATACAGAGGCGGCGGAACTACCTCTTCGGGAATGGATTGTTCAGGTATGGTTACGGCAGTTTTAGATATTTTCGACATAAAAATGCCGCGTAGTTCTCGTGAAATGGCACAGGTTGGCGAAAAAATTCCATTGGATCAAGTGCAAACCGGCGACTTGATTTTTTTCAAAACTAGAGGCAAGAACGTAATCAACCACGTCGGAATGGTGGTTGAAATCATTGGGGATGAAATAAAATTCATTCATTCTTCTACTAATAAAGGCGTAATCATTTCTTCTACTAAAGAGCCTTACTACAAGCGTAGTTTCGCACAGGTTAACCGAATTCCTGTAAAAGAGTAAGATTTTTAAAAATATGCGGTTTTTCCGTAAAATTGTTTTCAACGCGCAATATACTTTTACGTCGTAAATGATTCTTTTGCGTTTCATTCCTCCGATCTCATGCCACGAAGATTATTTGTAGGAACGTAAGAGCTGATTTTTCAGGGTTATTTTTAAAGGAGCTTCGGCTCCTTTTTTTTACTTATGAAACAATTGCGCTTTCCCATATCAAAAACGGCCGCTACCTTCTTCTTTGGAGTAGGTTTAGCCTTCTTTCTGACCATTCCATTGTGGTTGTTATTTGTTGTAATCGCGGTTGTAGCTTTCTTAATTCTTTTAAAGCTTATTGCTCGTATTGATCAAACAGCTTACTTGCGTTCATTATTCGTTTATTTATTGGCTTTTGTTGTCGGATTTACCTGTACCGAATTACATCAAGTAAAGTCAGCGCCAAAATTTATCTACGGCACAGCATATTCTTACCAACTTTTTATTTCCGAACGTTTGCATTCTAACGCAGTCAAGCAACGTTATTACGCCGAAGTGTTTGATGAAACAGGGAAAAGTAGGTTGGGAAAAATACTCTTGTATGTGCCTATTTCCGACACAACTGTTCGGATGGGCAGCCGAGTTTTAGTACACGGTTATGTGAATAAAATTGCGCCACCAAAGCATCCAGGATCTTTTAATTACCAGAATTATTTAGCTCGAAAAGATATTCATGCACAATTGTCGCTCGACAACGCAAGCTATAATGTTATCAACGAAAACTCTTGGAGTATATTCAGTACAGCTGCTCAATTGCGACAAAGAATCGAGATTAATTTGCAAGCGAGTCGTTTGTCGAAAGAGGTTGTGGCTATGGTAATGGCGTTGGTATTAGGTCAGCAGCAAGATATAAGCTCCCAAACTGCGAACGATTATCGGCTTGCTGGCGCGGTACATGTGTTATCGGTTAGTGGATTACATATTGGGATTTTAGTTGTGGTTTTGTACTTTTTTCTAAACAGGTTACCCAATACGGTTAAGTGGCGAATAGGAAAATTAGTCTT
>CALRVY020000158.1:0-6715 GCA_943371725.1 Pseudanabaena sp. UWO311
ATACCGAATCAGTTTGCTAACGCCTATTAGTTTCTCGCTCGCTTATAACGATTACGGTTTCGAATTGTTATCCGACCAACCAATCGATTTAGAATCGGTAATCGACAACAACTTGTTTTCAGCTTCGTACGTGCATCAAGATTTGCAAAGCAGTTTAAATGCCACCGAAATGGCCAAACGAAAATTCAGAGACATAGCCGTAATAAGCGGATTGGTTTTTACAGGCTATCCTGGTAAATTAATTAAAACCAAACATTTACAAGGAAGTTCGCAGCTGTTCTTCGAAGTATTTCGCGATTACGAACCCGATAATTTATTGCTGCAACAAGCCATTCGCGAAACCTTCGAACATCAATTAGAAGAAGGACGTGTGATTCTTGCCTTGGAACGTATCAACCAACAAAATATTGTAATCAAAGAATGTTCGAAACCCACGCCGTTTTCGTTTCCGATTATCACCGACCGACTTCGAGAGAAACTCAGCAGTGAAACGCTTGCCGACCGAATCGCGAAAATGACCGCCAGTTTTATGAAGTAAAAACAAGTTCGTTTCCTACACTTGAATTACCTTGCAGCGCAATTTATCTGTGACAACGCTACTCAAATACAATCAGCTCGAATTCGTTTTGCATTATTCCGGAGCCGCCTTCTGGAAAAATGAAAACTGCTTGTTAATTGCCGATGTACATCTCGGTAAAGTAGCGCATTTTCGCAAAAACGGATTGGCCGTTCCGGCAGCAGTAGGTTTGGTAAACTTCGAGTTATTAGAAGAAGTACTCTCGTTTTTCAATCCGAAATCAGTGATTTATCTCGGCGATTTATTTCACTCCAAAACCAACAACGATTGGAAGGCGTTTTCGGCGTTTATTGAAAAAAACTTCAAACAAAAGCATGTTTTAATTGCTGGAAATCACGATATCATTTCAGAATCACATTACAAAAAGTTGGGTATTGCAGTAGTTTCAGAAATCGAAACCAACGAATTGTTACTTACGCATCATCCTACCGAAACCGATTCGAAGCTAAACATCTGCGGACACATACATCCCGGCATTTTATTGCGCGGTACCGGCCGACAATCGTTGCGATTACCTTGCTTTTTCAAATCAAAAAACCAACTTATTTTACCAGCCTTTGGCGTTTTTACGGGAAAGTATATCTTGGAACCTAAGGCTGAGGATAAGGTTTTTGCCATTGCTGAACGCCAAGTATTCGACGTAAGCGACTACTTTCAGAATCAAATTTGAAATGCTAATGCCCTTTGTGCGATTTAGTTTAAGGCAAAATCGGCGCTTAATTTAAAGCTTGGCACTATAACACGGAAATTTTTTGTAGTGGTAAAATTAATCATATTGAAGTACCCGCGCATCGCGCCAAAAGGCGAAGCCAGCAAGCAGCCCGAGGTATAACTGTAACGCTCTCCCGGTTTTAAAACCGGTTTCTTTCCAATAACACCTTCGCCATCCACAGTTTCCATGTTTTGAAGTGCATCGAAAATATCCCAGTGTCTAGACATCAATTGTACGCTATCTTTACTGAAGTTCTCAATCGAAACTTCGTAGCAAAATGCAAAATGCAAACGACCGCTCTTGAAGTACGTACCTTCAAAAGACGTTCTAACCGAAATTTTTATTCCTTGTGTGATTTGAGTAACCATGCTGCAAACATCCAT
The DNA here is from genome assembly GCA_943371725.1 of Pseudanabaena sp. UWO311. Classification (GTDB taxonomy): domain Bacteria; phylum Bacteroidota; class Bacteroidia; order Flavobacteriales; family Flavobacteriaceae; genus Flavobacterium. Next base: position 1,673 of record CALRVY020000158.1, read on the forward strand.
TTCAACACCCAAAGTTAGCAAATTTTCAAACGAACTGAGTTTAAATCTTTGTTAGTTAACTTAAGTTCAGTTAAAAACTGAACAAAATCAGTTGCTAATATCAATCGAACTCGCACTTCCTTTACCAATAATTCGGTCGTACCGCTGTCCATTTTCGCGATAATAAACTAAAGCAAAGTAGTTGTTTTCTGTTTGATAAAAATTCCCATCGGGCGCGTTCTTATAATCTATTTTTCCATTCGCCGAAGCAACCACATATTGGTAATTCGTAAAACCTTGTTTTAAAATCAACGCTTTTTCAAAATAACCGCCTTCGGCATTGTAATCCATTTTGTATTCCGGTGCGAGCGACCAATTATTAAACATACCGTTAATGTACACGCCATCGTTACCCATGTACGTTGGCGCTACCAGTCTAAAGAAAACCCAAGCGTAATCGGCTTCAACCGCATTATTCAACGAATTCAAGTTTTGAACTTGATAAATTCCGTTCACATCAGGCGCAAAAGTGTACGGCTGATTTGCACGGGCATTATCCGGATACAAATAAGCAATGTACGTTTCCTTGCTTTCAATCTTTGCCACAAAATTATTGGCGGCTCGAATATCCTTATTCTCAAAAAAACGATACTCATTTCCACCCCAAAATTGCGTTTCCTTGTCGTAACGGTAAATCAAATCGTTAGCAATAGTAAATTGTGGTTTAATATTGGAAATGCCCGTTTTAAAATCGCCGTTTTTCAACAACCAAACTTTCACATTTTGAAGCGGTGCCTGAAACAAAATATCTTGCGATTTCACCGAAAACTCTACGTTTTGCATGTAATCAATATCCTGAATCGTACGTGCCCGACGAATTACCATCGGAACTGAAACACGATCTTCATAAATTACAAACTTTCGCGAAAAAACAACCTCCCTATCCGAATTCAAAATCTGAATAATGTAGTTCCCACTAACTCGAAAACGCATAAACTTGTTCGGAAATGGCATGCGGTAATGACAATACAATTGTACCGTGTTAAACGAAGTCAAATAATCCTGAATACGCTGCCCATCTACACCGTTAAGATACTCTGCTTTAGCAAGTTCCGACTTCTTCCAATCGTAATCGCAATGCACAATTTCAAAGTAATAATCGGCTTCATCACCGTGTAAATCATCAAACTCGAAGTGAAAACTATCGTTAATTTGAAACATGGGTAATACAATTTTACCGTCTTGAAAAAAGGCAGCTGTCTTGATATGAAACGGCGGTTCAACTTCTTTTTGAAGTTGCGAATAGCCCAAAAAAGCAGTAGAAAAAAGCCAAAAACCTAGAAAAATTGCCCGCATTGTTCTGAATTGTTTAGGTAAAGATAACGATTATAACCAAATTCTTAATTGTTTTTTGGGCGCGTCGGCGTTACAAAACCCAAAAAAAGTTCAAAAAAAAACGATAGTGCTGGGTTTTTTAACGCCGTCAGGCTTTCGCTCATACTCCTCGCTACAAAAGCGCTTCGCCTGCGCTTTTGTAGCTGCGGGGTAATCCGCTCTATCCTTCGCGCAACCACCCAAACCCAAAATTTGTGCCAAAAAAACCATTTCCAAAAGTTACGAAATCGAATTCGCTGCAATTTGCTTTCAAATATCAAAATCAGCTGCTTACATTTGCCTCGCTAAACACAAAAGCGTAGTAAATGACTAAATTTGCAGTTATTGGCGGCGGAAGCTGGGCCACAGCCATTGCCAAAATGCTTTGCGTAAACGAATCGCGCATTATTTGGTATATGCGAAATGAAGCAGCTATCGAACACCTGCAAACGCAGCACCACAACCCAAACTACCTCAGTTCGGTTACGTTTCAAGTCGAAAAACTCGACCTTACAACCGATATCAATTACGCCATCGCAAATGCCGAAATAATCATTTTTGCCATTCCATCTGCGTTTCTTAATAACGAACTTTCTAAACTCGAAGTTTCACTACAAGATAAAATCGTATTCTCGGCCATCAAAGGGATTGTGCCTGAAACTAGCCTAATTGTTGGCGAGCATTTTCACGAAGTATATCAAATTCCATACGAAAATATTGGCGTAATCACCGGGCCATGTCACGCCGAGGAAGTAGCGCTCGAACGTTTATCGTACCTAACTATTGCCTGCGCCGACGCCAAAAAAGCAAAAGTCGTAGCACACGCGCTTTCCGGAAATTACATCAAAGCAAAAATCAGCGACGATATTATTGGCACTGAATATGCCGCCATGCTCAAAAACATTTACGCCATTGCTGCAGGTATTGCGCACGGCTTGGGTTACGGCGACAATTTTCAGTCGGTTTTAATGAGTAACGCCATTCGCGAAATGAAGAAATTTATTCGCAAAGTGCACAAAATGAAGCGAAACATCAACAACAGTGCGTATCTCGGCGATTTGTTGGTAACCGGTTATTCGGTTTTTTCGCGAAACCGCATGTTCGGAAACATGATTGGTAAAGGCTATACCGTAAAAAGCGCCATGATGGAAATGAGTATGGTTGCCGAAGGCTACTACGCGGTAAAAAGTGCGTACAAGCTCAACGAAGAATACGGCGCCAAAACTCCTATAATCGACGCGGTTTACAGCATTTTATACGAAGGTAAAGAAGCGCGAAAGGTCTTTAAAAAGCTTACCGAAAAGCTCGATTAAAGTATTTGTTAGTGTGCCGTTTTTAAGTCGGCAATAACTTGTAACGGGTTTTCGGCTTTAAACACAAAATTACCTGCCACCAAAACGTCGGCGCCTGCTTGTACTAAAGCGGTTGCGTTTCCGCTGTTTACACCACCGTCTATTTCAATTTGGGTTTTTGCTCCCGTTTCAACGATCAGTTTTTTAAGGGCACGTACTTTTTCGTAGGTGTGTTCAATAAATTGTTGTCCGCCAAAACCCGGATTCACGCTCATCAAGCAAACCAAATCGATTTCGCGAATGATCTCCGACAGCAAATGTACCGGTGTGTGCGGATTTAAAGCAACTCCGGCCCGCATGCCGTTACTTTTTATGTTTTGTACGCTGCGGTGTAAATGCGTGCAGGCTTCGTAATGCACGGTTAAGGTTGCGGCACCTAATTTGGCAAAGGTTTCCGTATATCGGTCGGGGTCGACGATCATTAAATGCACGTCGAGCGGTTTTTTTGCGTGTTTTTGAATGGCTTCGAGTACGGGCATACCAAACGAAATGTTGGGAACAAAAACCCCATCCATGATATCGATATGAAACCAGTCGGCTTGACTTTCGTTAATGAGTTCGACGTCGCGTTGCAGATTAGCAAAATCGGCTGCAAGTACAGAAGGTGCGATAATAGGCATAGTTGTGTTGTTTGCGGCAAAGGTAGCGGAAAGTTTTAAAAACACGTATTGTGGGTTGGGTTGGGTGCAACAGGGATGGCACGGAAATCCTTTTACTGCGAGGGCGCGAGCAGTAAAAACCTGAGTTCGATTAAAAATCTTTGTCAGAACCCTGAAAATAATTAAAATGAAAAAACGGGTATCCTTAGAAATGAACGACCCAGACGCTAAACAGATAAACGGTCGCCTACTTCGTTAGAATTTTTTGCGATACTATAGTATCTCAAAACAATTCTGCCTTGTAGTCAACCATTTATCTGTTTTCTGACTGTAATTTTTAAATCGAACTCAGGTTAAAAGATTGCAGGAACAGCCCGGTGCTGCCGGCGGAACAGAGGCAGCAGTTGCCCAAAAAATAAGAATAAAGCGTATCTTCTTTAAATCGATGTGTTTTTATACCTTGCTTTAAGAAAATTGTACATAAAGTATGGGCAGCAGCAACGATAACAACAGACCAAATTCCAGCGTTGAAACTACGCAAGCGCCAATAAAACGCATCGACAGCCATTATATTTCCCACGAATTGTTTCATTTATGGCATTTAGATAAAGGCTTTTTATTCAATGTTAAGGAGCTTTTGATTCGGCCGGCTGCCAGTATTCGAATGTTTATTAACGAACGCCGCGACCAACACATGAAACCGATAGGGTTTCTGATTTTTTCGGCGGTTATTTACACGATTATCTACAATAATTTTAAGCCCGCAGCAACAACTCCGCCAACCGATTCGTACTTCTATGGCACTACGGTTTATGCGATACAAACGTGGTTTCAAAAAAACTTTGGCTACGATTTTATCGTGAAGAGCTTTTTTATTGCCTGCTGGGCCCGATTGTTTTTCAGAAAATACGGCTACAACATTTTTGAAATCATGACATTAATGTGCTTTGTGTCGGCACAAGGTATGTTGTTGGTTGGAGTAATCCTTCCGTTTACCAGTTTTTTAAACCAAAGCATTACCAATATTTTACTTTTAGGAACTACGATATTGTATCCTGTAATTGTCTTGGCGCAGTTCTTTAATCGGGCAAAAGCACTAAATTATGGCAAATCGCTTTTGGTGTATTTTTTGGGTGGCATCACGCAGTTTTTGTTGGTAATCGGTGTTGGACTCACTATCGACTTTGTTGTCGGTTTGTTTAAGTAGGTGGGTTTTAGCTTAATTGAAACTGCTTTTTTGAAAGCGAGGAAGGGTCGTTGTTTTTCGATATATGTCTAGAGATTTTGAAACGTTTTTAATAGTAGGTTTATAGGTTTGCGACAATTATTTTATTACTAGGTAGTAGAATACGAATGACAACTCATATTTAGTAATCTAAATTCAACTAATTCGAAATAAGCACGTTGCTTAGTTCAAAAACAAAAAACCCGACTCAAACGAATCGGGTTTTTAAGTGGTACCTCCAGTTCCGATAGCTATCGGAAGAACCAGGGACACGCCTAAAAACAAAAAAAACCGACTCAAACGAATCAGGTTTTCTTGTGGTACCTCCAGTTCCGATAGCTATCGGAAGAACCAGGGACACGCCTAAAAACAAAAAACCCGACTCAAACGAATCGGGTTGTGTTGTGGTACCTCCAGTTCCGATAGCTATCGGAAGAACCAGGGACACGCCTAAAAACAAAAAACCCGACTCAAACGAATCGGGTTGTGTTGTGGTACCTCCAGTTCCGATAGC
>CALRVY020000159.1:0-6667 GCA_943371725.1 Pseudanabaena sp. UWO311
TTTTTGAAGGGTCTACACAACCGTTGTTGTCGATGTAGTATTTTAGGCGATGTTGTAGCTGCCCGTTTTTTGAAGGGTCTACACAACACAGAAGTCCATTTAATGTTTGAAAAGTTGTTGTAGCTGCCCGTTTTTTGAAGGGTCTACACAACATTGCTGTTCTTTCTTCTGATAATCTTTTTGTTGTAGCTGCCCGTTTTTTGAAGGGTCTACACAACAGTGCAATAAAATGGATAATCTGAGTTTATGTTGTAGCTGCCCGTTTTTTGAAGGGTCTACACAACCATTCCATTTCACGCCTACAAACGAAGCACGTTGTAGCTGCCCGTTTTTTGAAGGGTCTACACAACTGTTTTTATCCGCCGATATTCGAGCGGTAGTTGTAGCTGCCCGTTTTTTGAAGGGTCTACACAACTAAGGTCTGAGGGTTTGAATTCGTGGGTCAGTTGTAGCTGCCCGTTTTTTGAAGGGTCTACACAACACAAAATTAACGTTTACTAAGCCTTTAAAGTTGTAGCTGCCCGTTTTTTGAAGGGTCTACACAACAACTTCTATTTCGATTTGACGCATAGCGACGTTGTAGCTACCCGTTTTTTGAAGGGTTTACACAACAATTTTGGTTTTAACATTTAAATTTGCGTTCGTTGTAGCTACCCGTTTTTTGAAGGGTTTACACAACTTACCCGTGCTATGATTGTAAATAGCTTCGGTTGTAGCTACCCGTTTTTTGAAGGGATTACACAACAAGGCTCAGTCCTACTCCAAATGCATACCAGTTGGAACTACCCGTTTTTTGAAGGGTTTACACAACCCGGGTTGCTTTACTACTTTGCGGCACAACGTTGTAGCTACCCGTTTTTTGAAGGGTTCACACAACTCGTCTGAAATTGTTTTAGCCATAATCCGGTTGTAGCTACCCGTTTTTTGAAGGGTTTACACAACATGGTAATAGTTGTCTTAGGCATTTTGGAGTTGTAGCTACCCGTTTTTTGAAGGGTTTACACAACTCGCGCTTTTCAATGGCTTGTTCGAGGGTGTTGTAGCTACCCGTTTTTTGAAGGGTTTACACAACTCTATAATAGCTTCGTCTGAAAATCTGTAAGTTGTAGCTACCCGTTTTTTGAAGGGTTTACACAACTAAATAGTTTTGCGTAAAGGGCTTCTTTTTGAACATCAATAAACTAAGTCTAGAAGATATAATGTTTAGACTTAGTTTTTATATTTAAAGGAACACGTCTTTTAGGTCGCAGTTATATGTACATTTTTTTGGGGGCTTTTGTTCTAATTTTGTGTTTAGGTTTTCCCTGCGCACTCACCCCGCGTTAGGGGTTGCAGCGGAAATCTTGTTTTTTGATCCGCGTCGGGCAAAAAACAAATTGCAGCGAAAGACCCGACGGCGCCTGACACATCTTCCCAGCACTGAGGCGCCGGAACGCCCAAATAATAAAAAACAATTGTTAAAAATTCTTTTTTCAAATACGCAAATCTTGTAATTTTAACGCATGAGTGATACACTGAAATATTGGTATCTGCGCGACCATAAGTTGTTTCAAGTGCTTAAAAACGAGCAAATTAAACAACTTTGCATCATCACGGGATTTAAAAAAGCAAAACACAACGAAATTATTCGCCTTTCCGAAATCGAAGAACCGCGGATTTTCCTACTCAAAAAAGGACGTATAAAACTGACGATAACCGACGAAAGTGGCAACGAATCGGTTGAGGATTTACTCGAACGAGGCGATTTATTTGGCGCCGTAACGCTGGAACCCGATATGCTCTACACCACCGAAGCAAAAGTGCTCTCAGACGAAGTGCTCATTTGTAGTTTTACCGTTGCCGATTTCGAAAACTTATTACTTAAATACCCAGAATTAGCGCTGAGTTACACCAAATTCGTGGGTTTTAAAATGCGCCGAATTCGCAACAGTTATCAAAATTTAATGCGAAAAGATGCCAAATCGCGATTGCTGTATTTCTTAAACGATTGGTCGGAAAAAGACGGCGTTCGCAATGGCGATACTTTGGTTTTAGAAAATTTTCTGACACAAATCGATATTTCGCAAATCATCTGCTCGTCGCGGCAAACGGCTGTTCAGTTGCTGTCAGAGCTCGAAAATAAAGGCGTTATCACCTATAATCGCAAAGAAATTACTTTTCCCAATTACGCTAATTTCAAGAAATTAGTGGCAAGTGTCGCATAGCCGACATTTTCATTTTGTGAAGCACCGCACTTTTGCTTCAACTTTAAAAGGTAACAAAATGAAATTAAGTATGTTTATGTTGTGGTTGGTAGCCGGGATGGCTGTTAGCTACGGTCAGCAAACCGCTGACAAGATTTCGAATTACAATGTTGAAAATGGCGTGGCTTTAGAGGGCTACGATCCGGTTTCGTATTTTTCAAACGGCGGTCCGCAAAAAGGCGATGCTAAATTTAAAGCAACTTTTCGCGGGGTGACCTATTTTTTTAAATCGGATTCCAACCAAAAATTGTTTTTAGCCGATGCAAAAAAGTACGTTCCACAATACGGCGGTTGGTGCGCGTATGCCATGGGCGATTACGGCGAAAAAGTAGAGGTTGATGTAAAGACCTTTAAGATTTTAGATGGAAAATTATATTTGTTTTACAACGCCTACTTCAACAATACGTTGAAAAGTTGGAACAAAGATGAAAAGAATTTAAAAACCAAAGCTGATGCAAATTGGCGTAAAATCAATCAGTAATGAAAAGTAAAATTGTTTTTCATATCGCCCGATTTGTTGCGGCAGGCATTTTAATGCAAACGTTGTTTTTCAAATTTTCAGGAGCCTCAGAGAGTGTCTGGATTTTTACACAATTAGGTGTAGAGCCCTTCGGACGAATCGGTTCGGGTGTTGTAGAATTAATCGCTGCCATTTTGTTGATTTCAGGAAAATATTCCCGCTTGGGCGCATTACTTGCGGGGGGAACGATGTTAGGAGCTGTTTTTTCGCATATATTTGTTTTAGGATTTGAAGTACAAAACGACGGCGGATTTTTGTTTATTTTGGCGTTACTTGTTCTTGTTTGTTCTTTATTTGTATTCAGCTATCCCGTGAAAAGGATAGAAACTAAAATCTAACTCATGATGTTTTCTGCTGTTGATGCCGGGCTTGATAATTTGCTATTTGTGTTGCAACAACTGGATAATAAAGCATACACGTCTCGCAATCCTTCACTTAGTGAAGCCACTATCGGCGAGCACACACGGCATATTATCGAAATGTTTCAATGTTTGGAACAAGCCTACACAACTGCCGAGGTGAATTACGACAATCGAAAACGCGATATGTTGCTCCAAACTTCGGTTGTAGATGCTGTTCAAGCAATCAAAGGCTTGAAGATTAGTTTGCTAAAAGAAGATAAAAAACTCGTGCTTTTGCAAACTGTCGATGCTCAAAATTTAACCATTGAGACCAATTATCAGCGCGAATTGCTTTACAATTACGAGCACTGCATTCACCACCAAGCTTTAATTAAAGTGGCACTTTTAGCAATTCCAAAAATCGAAATTCCAGAAAGTTTTGGAGTAGCACGTTCAACTATAGCCTATCGCCAACAATGTGCACAGTAACTGTAGTTTCAAAAAATAATCGACTTATAATTACCTCGAATCGCGATGAGGTTACGTACAGACGTGCCGCTAAACCGCAGTACTACAATGTAAACGGAAAGCAGATTTTGTTTCCTAAAGACCCGACCGCGGGTGGCACCTGGTTTGCTACAAACGGTTCAGATACAGCGGTTGTTTTACTGAACGGCGCATTTGAAAAGCACGCACACAAACCACCTTACAACCGAAGTCGCGGTTTGGTTGTGTTGGAATTGGTTTCTTCAAATGCGATTATAAAAGAAGTTGAAACGATCGATTTGCAAGGAGTTGAACCGTTTACGCTCGTTATTTACGACAATGGCAATTTATTTGAATTTCGTTGGGATGGTTTGCAAAAGCATTTGAAATCGTTGAGTCGCAACCAACAACATATTTACTCTTCGGCTACTTTATACACGGCCGAAACGCGAGCACAACGCGAAGGTTGGTTTGCAACGTTTCTGCAACACAATCCGGAGCCCGATGCCGATACTATTTTCAACTTTCACAATTTAAAAAACGAAAGTGATACGCAAAATGCCATTGTAATGAAACGCGATAACTTATTGCAAACCATTAGTATAACGCAGCTTGTGGAAAGCGAAAACGGCTTGGAAATGCGTTATGTTGATTTGTTCGAAAACAAAGAAAATCCGCTTACAGTTGCTTAAACTCCGAATCTTTTTACATCGTATTTTTAATTGGGAATATTGGCCGTTTCAAGTGGTTTATATTCCCATTTATTTTCAATGGGCGTTTTATGCACTGCGCGAGCGACACATTTTTTTCTTCAACGCTTGCAATCCGAACATCAAAAACGGCGGTTATTTAAACGAGAGTAAAAAAGATATTTACGATCAGTTGCCGCAAGATGTTTATCCGATAACGATTTTAGTTTCACCAACTACAGATTTCGAAAGCTGTAACGTCGAACGCCAACGACATAATATCGAGTTTCCCTGTATAGCCAAGCCCGATATGGGTTTACGAGGATCAGCCGTTGTAAAATTAGAAAGTCGCGAACAATGGATGAAGTATCACAATCAAGCCGATTTTGATTATCTTCTCCAAAATCTAATACCGTATTCAAACGAAGTGGGCATTTTTTACGTGCGTTTTCCTCACGAAGAAAAAGGGCGCATAACCGGAATTGTGGGTAAAGAATTTATGACGGTAGTGGGCGATGGTGTTTCCACAATTAAGCAACTTTTACTTTCGAATTTGCGATTTGCAATGCAAGTTGATGCGATTTCAAGACAAGGCGCTATTAACTTAGCAGAAGTTTTAGAAGCGGGTAGGAGTAAGGTTATTGTTCCGTATGGCAATCATGCTCGTGGCTCGAAATTTTTAGATTTTACGGATTGGAAAACAACCGAAATGTGCCTAGCCATTGAAACGTACTTGAAACAAATGCCGGATTTTTATTTCGGTAGAATCGATGTTATGTTTCAATCCAAAGCCGATTTGCAAGCAGGCAAGCATTTTATGTTTGTGGAAGTGAACGGAGCTGGCAGCGAACCTACCCATATCTACGATCCGAAGCACGGTATTTTCTTTGCATGGAAAGAGCTTTGCCGTCATTTTGCTTACATGTATCGCATTTCACGACTCAATAACAAGCGCGGTTTTAGTTATCTGACTTTTCGTGAAGGAATGGATGAATTGCGCATGCACAACAAGCTTAACGATACGATTCGAAACTTCTAATGAAATTACTAAAAGCACTATTCGCTGGTTTTGCTATCTCGTACGTCGGGTCGGTGCCTTTAGGTTACTTAAATTTGGTGGGATTTTCAATCTATGAAAGTCGCGGTTTTCTCGAATTAGTGTCGTTTTTAACCGGTGTAATTTTAGTGGAAGCAGTTGTTATTGCAACTACGTTTTATTGCACTGCTTTATTGAGTGAACAACATAAAATTCAGTTTTTCTTAAAGTTGTTTTCAAATTTATTTCTAATCGGAATCGGACTTTCTCTACTTTTTGCTTCGCGCGAAACGCAACAGGTTATTGCATCTCCGTTTGAATCGTATATCCCCTTTGAACGTGGCATTTTGTTAAGCGCCGTTAACTTTTTTCAATTGCCGTTTTGGATTGGTTGGAATATTTATGTGATTTCCTCAAACTATGTAGTTCCCAATTTAAAGAGCTTTTCTGCCTATTTAGCAGGAACGCTTTCTGGAACAACAGCTGGAATGCTTACGTTTATTTTAGTACTAGCTTACTTCAGCGAAAGTACTTTTTCGGGTCAAATTTCCCTACAAACGATATTGGGAGTTGCTTTCCTAGTTTTAGGACTGGTACAGCTTTTTTGGGTGCTTAAAAAGCGATTTACCGCTTTAAAGTAAAGTGTCCGATGTGAGTGCGTTTGTCGGCCCGAATAACGTGAAACCAATAATCGTTTGAAAACATGCGTTGTCCGTTGTACGTTCCGTCCCAGCCTTCACTATTAGATTGCAGTGAAGTAAGCAATTTTCCATAGCGATCGAAGATAAAGACCTCCATTCCAGGTTCAAAAACGGCATTTTTGATGTGCCAAGTTTCGTTAAAACCGTCGCCGTTGGGTGTGAAAAATTTAGGGTAATTTAAAAGTACGACTTGTCTCGTTAGATCACCACATTCAAAAATATCAGCTGCTGTTACTGAGTAAATTCCGGGTGCCAGATTTGTAAAGTTTCCGGTATCTTGAAACGGACCTCCGTTAATGCTGTATTGGTAAGTACCGCTGCCGGTGGCTATGGCATTAATGCTGTTTTCATTTTCTGTCCAATCGGAAGTTGTAATAATTAAGTCGGTAGGGATAGAAGATGCAGTAACCACAAAGTCTACGCTGCTTTCGCAAAATTGCGTTCCGAAATTATTACGGCAAGTAACAGTATATGTTCCGGGCTCCGATACACGAATAAATTGCGAAGTTGCTCCCGTACTCCACAAGTAACTATCAAATCCGTTTTCGGCAAATAGAAATACGTCGTCTCCATTTTCACAGATGATCTGCGCGGGTTGTTGTTGTAAAACAGGATTTTCAATTGTGTTTAGTGTAAATTGTGTTGTCCCAT
>CALRVY020000160.1:0-6644 GCA_943371725.1 Pseudanabaena sp. UWO311
AACGCTCCGGGGCCTCCAGCCCGCCTCCGGTTTAAAAATACAAAATCGATTTTTGACAGACGAATTTTTAGCGTGTTTAAACGTTTATAAACGTTTAGGTTAGTTATGAACATTTCTCGCTTTACACAAAAATCGGGTAACGACATTCCGGTAACGATTTTCTTAGCCCGGATGGCAGCGGCAGCCCGTAAAAAAAATACGGTTTCGTGAAACGGTAGGCGAGGGCGACCACAGGAGCCCGATGCCTGCCGATTGAACGAACCGTATTTTTTGCGGACTAAAGCGAACAGCCGGATTGGCTTCAAACCTAAGTTCGATAAAAAATCTTTGTTAGATTGTTTAAAATGTTGATTTTCATTTGAATAAAAACAGATTTCAAGTAGCATTTTGTTAAAGCTAACCATCTAAACAGTCGTTTACTTCGTTGTATTTTTTTGAGACACTAGGGTATCCGCAAAAAAAGACGCTTTTTTTATTCATGACCTTTGATTGTCGTCAAAGCTAATGATATCAACGCTTCACACGATTATCAGCCTAAAAAATGTCCATTAAGCCTAAAAATCCATATTTCGACATCTTCACTGACCATACATCGTAAACAAGCTTGATAAAGCAAGTTAGCTTGCTATTTAAAGATAACGACAAAAAAAATCCCGATGTGTTAGCACCGGGAAAAAAATCTAAAATCTAAACTGTTATTTATCGATTGAGCCAAGTACGCGAGCCATAAAGCCGTTTAAAGCCTCTTTTCGCTCCACGCCTGATTTCACCAACGCATCTACCTCCAATGCACCGTACATGTTCGAGATTAACTCGCCTATAACGTCTAATTCTTCATCTTTTAAGCTTGGAACTTCAGTTAAATTTTCGAGTACCTCAATAGCTTCAGTAATATAGTCGCGATCGTTATCCTCAATAAACTGTGTTAAATGCTTGATTACTGGTAGTTTCATGAATTTACAGATATTTGGTCAATTAATTGCGTTAAACCTTCTAATTTATTGGTTTGTACTTGGTCCACCAATTTGCCATCTACAAAAGTGGCAAAGGTTGGTAAATTAGAAACGTTTGCAAGTTTGCGACTTTCAGGAAATTTTTCAGCGTCAACGATAGCAAAAACTTTATCGCTGTGCTGCTCCGAAAGCATTTTAAACTTGGGCTTCATGATGCGGCAATTACCACACCAACTGGCAGAATATTGAACCACTACTTTACCGTTGTCTGCAATTAATTCCGTTAAATTGTCTGCGGTTAATTCTACTACCATCTTATTAATGACTTAAGTAATTTGCTACACCTTCGCGAGTTGCATTCATCGCTTCTTTACCTTCTTCCCAGTTTGCCGGACAAACTTCTCCGAATTTTTGAACATGTGCGTACGCATCAATCAAACGTAAATATTCTTTTACATTACGACCAACCGGCATATCGTTAACCGATTCGTGGAAGACTTTCCCCGTTTCGTCAATCAGGTAAGTTGCACGGAAAGTAACGTTTGATCCTTCAATTATCATCGCGTCAACCTCTTCATTGTAATCGCTTGATTCAATATCTAAGATGCCTAAAATGTTTGAAAGATTGCGATTTGTATCTGCTAAAATAGGATACGTAACACCTTCAATTCCGCCGTTTTCCTTTGATGTATTTAACCATGCAAAGTGTACTTCATTCGTGTCGCAAGATGCTCCAATAACAGTTGTGTTTCGAGCTTCAAAATCCTGTAATGCTGCTTGAAAAGCATGTAATTCAGTTGGACAAACAAAGGTGAAATCTTTCGGATACCAAAACAACAATACTTTTTTGTTGTTCTTTACTGCTTCCTCAAAAACATTAATCTTCATGTTGTCGCCCATAAACGAAATAGCGTCAACCGCCAAACTTGGAAATTTTTTACCTACTAATGACATATTATTTGTTTTTAATTTTCTGAGACAAAAGTACGGCGACTTTAAAGTTATTTAATAGATGTTTATGATATTAAATTATAAAACTATAAAGATTGACTATGAATACCGATGACTTGCCGTAAAACACTTAACGTAATGATAATTATTTCGGTTTAACTATATGATTAATAGAATTTTAGGATAGTAGAGATTCCAATTTTTGCTATTAAAAACTTATTCAAAGCAATAGCTCACCACCAATTAAGAATTTTTTTTAAAAAACTTTCTATCATGAGTATTCGATTTTTAATTTTTTGAACATCTCCGTTGTTTTCTGAGTCTAATCTTTTGTGGCATATTTAGGTTTTGTACTTTAGTAGAATGATTTCGAGGAGTATCTTTCGTTTTCCGGGCGTTGATTTACAGCTATTTGAAGAAAAAATGCTTCAATGGTCTACGAATTTTTCGCATGCGGCATTTTTAAACTCAAATAATTGGAATCAAAATAGCAGCTTTAAAAACCTTTTTGGCGCTGGTTCTTTAGCAGCTTTCGAATTACATGAAGTCCAGCAAATTGATGATTGTAAGCATTTTATAAATCAAAATTGCGATTGGCGTTTTATTGCCATTTCGTACGATTATAAAAATTTTTTAGTCCGCGATTACGCTACGACTGTCTCAGAAATTCAATTTCCTAAGATCTGTGTTTTTATTCCAGAGTTTGTTTTTTACGTGGATAAAGATGTTGTTTTAGAAACGTATCTTACTGAAATTGAAGCAGCTAAACTAATTGAGGACATCCTGAATTATGAAGAAGAAATCAGTTTATCCGATGAAGTAGTCACTGATATTCATGCAAGTTTAAATAAATCAGCCTATGTAAATCAAGTTAATACCCTATTGGATCACATCCAAAAAGGCGACTTTTACGAGATAAATTTCTGCTTTCCCTTTTCCACGAAAGTGAATTCATTGGCAATTAAATCAATATACCGACAATTAAACGCAAAATCGGAAGCACCCTTTTCGGGAATTTTTAAGTGGAATGAGCTTGCTGTAATTTCCTCCTCGCCAGAGCGTTTTTTAAAAAAAAGCGAGAACAGGCTCATTTCGGAACCTATAAAAGGAACCGCTCGTAGAGATCCAAATCCGTTATTAGACAATCAGATAAAACAAGAGTTGCAAAATAACGAGAAAGAGCGAGCTGAAAATGTGATGATCGTAGATTTGGTGCGAAACGATTTATCCAAAGTTGCTGAAAAAGCAAGCGTTGCAGTTGACTCGCTCTGTGAAATTCACAGTTTTAAACAAGTGCACCAAATGATTTCAACTGTAAGTTGTTCCGTACGTAAAGAAGTCGATTTTTTTGAGATTCTCGACGCTACTTTTCCAATGGGTAGCATGACGGGAGCGCCGAAAGTAGAAGCTATGAAATGGATCGATCACTACGAACCAGCAGCTCGCGGCATGTATAGCGGATCTTTTGGTTATATAGCACCCAATAACGATTTCGATTTGAATGTCATAATACGCTCTTTACTTTGCGATACGAAAACCGGAAAAGTCACGTTTTCTGTTGGAAGCGCAATAACCGCAAATGCAAGTGCTGAAGCTGAGTTTGAAGAATGTATGCTGAAAGCTAAAGCTATGATCGAAGTTTTAAATTCACAACTACTTGAACAAACTGCTCTCTAAATTTCGCATCCACCTTCAAACGCAATTTCCTGATGTGTTGGAAAAGCGCGTCTTGCTTGCCGTAAGTGGTGGAGTTGATAGTATGGTATTAGCCAATCTGTTTTTAAAATCCGAAATTGCTATTGGTTTAATTCATTGTAATTTTCAACTTCGTCGTGATGAAAGTAATTTAGATGAAGATTTTATTCGCGCTTTCGCGGAAGAGAAAAAAGTACCGATATTCGTAACACGATTTGATACTAAAAATTTTGCTGATGACGCAAAATTATCGATTCAAGAAGCCGCACGAATACTGCGATACCGCTATTTTGAAGAGATTCGAACTACCGAAAAGTACGATTTTATAAGTACGGCACATCATTTTTCAGACAGTATCGAAACCAGCTTGTTTCATTTAATTCGTGGAACAGGAATTCGTGGGTTACTTGGAATTCCGAATCGCAACGGATCGATTGTCAGACCATTACTTCCGTTTTCAAAGGACGAAATTCTTGAATACGCCACGGAAAGTCGATTGAAATGGCGTGACGATTCCTCAAATTTAAAAACCGACTATACACGCAACAAGATTCGTTTAGAATTAATGCCTTTGCTTCTCGATCTCAATCCTTCCTTGGAAAAAAGTATGTGGGAAAGTATGCGTTCGTTTGCGCAAACACAATCGCTGGCGGAGGATGCAGCAGCTGCTGTTTTATCTCAAGTAGTTATTGATGAAGATAATTGTAAAAAAATAATTATCAATACATTACTTAAATTTAAAAATTACGAAGCTTATTTGTATTTCTGGTTAGAAGACTTTGGTTTTACTTCTTGGAGCGACATCTATAAACTACCGTTTGCCGAGAATGGAAAAATGGTTTTAACAGCTGAATATTGTTTGCAAAAGGATCGAGATTATTTGGTTTTATCGAAGCTGGAACAGGTATCAGACGTGTGCGTTTTTATTGATAGCCTGCCGTTTACTTTAACAGAACCAATACATTTACGCGCTAAATTTGTTGCCGATTTTCAAGTGAGTGCAAGAGAAAGTATTGTGATTGATCCAAACATTTTAAAAGGAAAATTATGTGTAAGAAATTACAGACAAACTGATACATTTGCGCCGGAAGGCATGACGTCTGGATCAAAAAAGGTAAGTAAGTTTTTACGCGACGAAAAAGTTCCGATTTACATGCGAAAAAGCGTATTCGTTTTGTGCGACGAACGGCATGTTATTTGGGTAATCGGACATCGGGCAAATCGAGAATATATCGCTAAACCAAGTTCAAAATCATTTTTAAAGATCACTTTTCATCCATGAATAAATTAGTTTCATTTTTCTTTTTCCTTGCGGCTTTTACTTTGCATGCGCAAGTTATTCAGCCCGTTAAATGGCAAACTGCTATTGAAAACAACGGCAATGAGAATTTTACTTTAATTTTTACAGGTAAAATAGACGCTGGTTGGCACGTATATTCTCAAACTACGCCTGATGGTGGTCCGTTGCCGCTGCTTGCAACATATGAAAACGCAGGTAAGGATTATGTTTTGGTTGGAAAAACAACCGAAAGTAAAACCAAAAGAGCTTTTAATGATGTGTTTGGCGTTGATGAAGTTTATTTTGAAGGAAAGGTTGTTTTGAAACAGAAAATCCTTCGAAAAAATCCGAGTTTAAAAAGTGTCTCAACGGCTTTGTCATACCAAGTCTGTGAAGAAAAATGCATCAATGAAGACAAGACTTTCACTTTTGCATTGCCTGAAGCCGCTAAAACAAGTACAGCCGAAGAAACGGTTGACTCGCCTAAGCAAGCGGATACAGTTCCAGCAACTACTAGCGTTTCTAAAGATACTGCCGCAGTAAAAACGACCAACGTTACACCAAAATCGGCGCCTGAAAAAGCAAGCTCTGAAAAAGAAAATGGCATTTGGAGTATCTTCTTATTGTCGTTTTTTGGTGGGATTTTAGCGACAATTACGCCTTGCGTTTTTCCAATGATTCCGATGACGGTCAGTTTTTTCTTGAAACAATCGGGAAGTAAGGCAAAAGGTCGTTTTAATGCGATTTTCTACGGACTTTGTATTGTTTTGATTTGTGTTTTAATAACGATTCCTTTCCATGTTTTAGAAGGAGTAAACCGCGACGTTTTTTCGGAGATTTCTACAAACGTTTGGCTGAATATCTTCTTCTTTTTGGTATTTACGATTTTTGCGATTTCGTTTTTTGGAGCGTTCGAAATAACGATGCCGAGCGCATTGGCAAATAAAGTTGATTCAGCGTCGGATCGCGGCGGTAAAATCGGAATCTTTTTTATGGCGCTTACGCTAATTATCGTCTCGTTTTCCTGTATCGGACCAGCGTTAGGTTTTGTTTTAGGAACTTCACTTAATTCTGATGGTGGTGCTTGGATTTTATCAATGGCAATGTTTGGTTTTGGTTTGGGATTAGCGTTACCGTTTATGTTTTTTGCCCTGGCACCGTCGTTATTAGGAAATTTGCCAAAATCGGGTGGCTGGTTAAATACCGTCAAAGTGGTGTTTGGCTTTATAGAACTTGCTTTGGCGTTCAAATTTTTATCGAATGCCGATTTAGTTTTAGACATGCATTTGCTTGAACGAGAAGTATTTATTGCTATTTGGATTGCCATATTTGGTGCATTGAGTTTGTATTTATTCGGAAAATTGCGTTTGCCACACGATAGTCCGCTAGATTATCTTTCTGTTTCCAGAATGCTATTGGCTGTTCTCACATTGAGTTTCACAATTTATTTAATTCCCGGATTATGGGGCGCACCGCTAAAACTAATCAGTGCATTTCCGCCGCCGTTAACGTATAGTGAGAGTCCGCAAGGCTTTGGAGGTGGCGTCACAACAAGTGCAGTTGATTTACCTGAAGGTGCAGAAGCCGGCCCACATGGTATTCCGAGTTTTGAAGATTATGAAGATGGACTTGCATACGCCAAGCAAGTAGGAAAGCCCGTATTGATTGATTTTACGGGACGTGCTTGTCAGAATTGTCGATTAATGGAAGCAAATGTTTGGTCTGATGAAGCCGTTTTGGAAATCTTAAAGAACGATGTTGTTTTG
>CALRVY020000161.1:0-6608 GCA_943371725.1 Pseudanabaena sp. UWO311
TTTTTTTCGCTTACAAAGAGCTTTTCTAACCCCTGAAAAATTTGCCAATTACAACTTGAACTAATAAATAAGCCGCTCTAAAATCGCTTCTAAAGAGGTCTTTTTCTGTTCAGATTTATGTTTTTTACTTTTTAAAAGAGGTTGTGCAATAGCTACGCCTGTTATAAGCAGGCTATTGCAAAATCATTTCGTTTATTTTGTCAAGCCAACTTTTGATTTCATCATATCCACCTCTTTGTATAATTCTATCAGCAGTCATTTTCTCAACGGCTAAAGTGTTGAGATTTCTTTTGGCATTTGATATTTTCTTTTTTTGTTTTTCCTCATTTTTCAATGGGTCTGGATTTATCGCATTCCAAGGAGTACCACTTGTAGCGGCATGAACTGCAATCGCAACTTTTTCTGGTACGTCTTCATTATCAAGGATTTCTGTTAAATTTATATTTATGAATAAATCTTGGTAAGATTCATTGATTGCTTCGTGATGTAGATAATTTTCAAGTTCAATTTTGATCGTATTGAAACCAAATTTTTTAGGGTTATTTTCTGCATTTAAATTAGCGACGCTTGCGACGTATGCTGGTATGTCTGAATCGTATAAATGTACCTGAGCTTGAAGTAGACCATCGAGATACTTTTTTTCTATGTAGAATTTTAGTTGAGAACCGCCAGTAGGGATAAATGCTACTTGTTCGTTATTTTCAAGAGAAAGAATATTATTGTCATGGGCATTCATAATTTTACTTAAACCAATTAATCCATTTATATCATTTTCTCCTTCAACAAAAATTAACACTTTTACTTTGTTTTTTGGGTCGGGTAGTGCTCCAAGAGTACTAATTATTTGGTCTATAATTGCGGTGTTGTCGGTGCCGTCGGGATTTAAACCATTGTCAATTCTAACAATTCCATTATCTGGATAAATAAACCTAAGTGATTTTTTCGGAATCTCTTTAGCGAGATTTGAATTATGGGTTGTAAATAAGACTTGTGCGTTGTCAGTTTCTGAAAGTTCAGTAAGAGCTTTCACAATCATCAATTGAAAGTTTGGATGTTGAGATGTTTCGGGTTCTTCTAATGCATAAATAATATTTGGGGCGTTGGCTGTTCTTCTATTTTCAACCTGTGCTCTAAAAAAGCTCAATAAAACTAAGCGGCGTAAGCCGCTTCCTCTTTTATTGAGAGGAACTCCTCGGTCGTCTTCTAATGTCAACTTAAAGATAGTATCCCAAGTTGGTTCTTTAGGAAAAGTTGAACGCAATGTTTCTGCAAAAGAAGCATCTAATTCGTTGAGTTTAGTAATGGTCTGGTCTGCTAAATTAGTTGAAGCTGCTTGTATTTGTTCCTTTAATTGAACTAATAATGGAGTAATGTCGTCTCTTCTAAGTACTTCTTTTACAATTTCTTTCATCGGATCTTGAATGTCTGAATCTTGGTCATTCAAAGGCTTGTCAACAAAAAAGAGTGAGTATAGAGGAAGATAATTTTTTAGATTAGTCCATATTTTTTTTCGATTATCTTCATTATCGAGTCTTCCATCAATTTTTATTTCAGTAGGTGTTGTCGTAATATTTCCATCAGCGTAAAAGTGATTTCTTATCGCATTTCTCAATTCTTTACTGATAGTTCTATTTACACCTTCGGGATTGATTCCAAGTTCTTCAAATTGCAACTGTAAAGTGGTGCGTTTTTTTGATAGTAGGTTTGCCAAATCAGCATGGTCTGGATATAAACATATAATAACTGTTTCTTCAGTAACTGTGGCGCCAATTGTGAACTTCTTTCTAATTTCTAATTTACCATCAGCATTTAAAAGATATTCATCATTTAGACTTGTTTCAACTGCATCGTCTAAAATTAATAGTTGAGGAAAGTCATCAAATATACAAGTGATTTCAATTGTATTAGTGTCACCGGTTATACATAAATCATTTTTATCGGGTTTCCTGTTAAAAAAGATATCCAATGCTTCAAGTACTGAAGATTTGCCAATATCATTTTTGCCTATAAGAACATTTAAATCAGTAATATCAACTTCTATTGTACCGGAATAATTTCTAAAATTTCTTAATCTTAGTTTGGTTAATTTCATATCGAGGTGTGATTAGCTTGCTTATAACTCAACAATTGGCGAAGTCCTATCCTTTGTCTAAATCTTTTAAAACACCCTTAAATTTTTCAATAACAGCACCTTGCGTCAAAAAATTTATGCGTATTTTTGATATGTTAAATTGGACACTTGTTTCGCCTTTTGTCTCTCACGAATATACACTTTTTCCACTAAACGTTAGTAACGATTTTCCTAGCCCGGATGGCAGCGGCAGCCCGTAAGAAAAATACGGTATTGTGAAACGGTTGGAGCGTGGTGACCCAAGAAACCGCGCGCAAACCGATTGAACAAACCGGATTTTTTGCGGACTATAGCGAACAGCCGGATTAGCTACTAACCTTACTTCGCGATTTGATGTAGCCGTTTAACAATACTGTGGCTAAAATTACCGCGGCGCCGATGTAAAAACCGAGACTCATTTGCTCGCTGTCGCCTAAGATGAAGTACGCTAAAAAGATGCCGTAAACGGGTTCGAGATTGGTGGTAAGCATCACTGTATAAGGCGAGAGCTTTTTCATGACCTCGACCGATGCCGTAAACGCATAAGCCGTGCAAATACTGGCTAAAACAAGTAAATAAAGCCAATCGTTTGTACTTAACGAAAAAAACTGCGCTTCGTAATCGCCTGCCAATAATAAGTAAATGCCTACAATTAAAAATCCGGCTGTAAATTCGTAAAGGGTTAGTATGCTTGAGGCGTTATCGCGTGTTAATTTTCCGTTGAAAAGCGTAAACAACACGCCCATAATCAGGGAAAATAAGGCACACAATATTCCATCTAAATACTTAATCTCTACTTGAATGATGAAACTCAATCCGGCAACAATGATTAGCCCAAAGAACACTTCGTACCAAAGCATTTTGCGTTTGAAAAAAAACGGTTCGAGCAAGGCCGCAAAAAACGAGCCGGTAGAAAAAACTGCCAATGTTATGGAAACATTCGAGATTTTTATGGCTTTGAAAAAGAAAATCCAATGCAACGCGATGAGTGCGCCAACTGCCGACAACTTGAAAAGCAGCGCTTTACTGATGTGCAGATCTGTTTTCCTACTTTTGAGCCACACGAACAGAAAAAACGCAGCTAATCCCATACGAAACCACACCAAACGGTATTCGCGGATGCTTATTAAATCGCCTAAAACAGCGGTAAAACCCCAAATAAAAACAATGAGGTGCATTTTGACATGCGATGCTGTTTTATCGTTTAGCATTTCGAAGTAAATAAACCGCTAAAGTACCAAATAGTACGTTTGGAATCCATACGGCAAGCAACGGTGAAATACTCGACTTTTCAGCTAAAACACCAAAAATTTTATCGAAAAATATGTACGTAAATGCCAGTGCAATACCGATAGCTAAATTTATACCCATGCCGCCGCGACGTTTCATAGCCGATACAGCGACAGCAATTATCGTTAAAATAAAAGCTGAAATGGGAATGCTAAATTTCTTGTAGTACACCACCAAGTAGGTGTTAATGTTGCTCGAACCTCGTTTGCGTTCTTTGTCAATAAAACTGCTAAGCTCGTGTAAACTTAGGGTTTCAGCCACATAAATAGTTGGTGTTAAGTCTTCTAAATCGAATTGAAAAACCGTGTCTTTCTTTGGAAGAATTTCGATTTTATCGGAAAACTCGCCCACGATGCGTTTTTTATATCCATACAACGAGAAGTCTTTTCGCGTGGGATTGTATTTGATGCGATCGGCGTTTATTTTGAAAATTAGTTTGTTGTTTGCATCGAACTTCTCGTAGGAAAAATTAAATGCCATTTTAGCATCGTGATTAAAGGTTCCGACGTAAATGAAATCGGTTTTATTGACTTGACGGAATACGTTGCTGTTCTTTCGCATTTCAGCTTTTCCGTTGCCTTTCAGGTAGTTGTATCTGAAGTTGTTAAAACCTTCGCTCGCTTTGGGTACAATAAAAATTCCCATGAGCAAGGAAAACAAGGAAACTATTGTTGCGCCGATAATGTACGGACGAAGAAAGCGCGTAAAAGAAATTCCGCTGCTGAGAATAGCAATGATTTCGGTGTTGTTTGCCAGCTTGGATGTGAACCAAATTACGGACAGAAATAGGAAAATAGGAAAGAGTAAATTGGCAAAATAGATGGTAAAATCAAGATAATACATGGCTATTTTGGCGAAGGCAACTTTGTTTTGAAGCATTCGATTTACCTTTTCGGCAACGTCGATCGTAATTCCAATTGGAATAAAAAGAAGAAGCATTACTGAAAACGTAGCCAAGTACCGATTTAAGATGTACTTATCGATGATTGTTAGCTTTCCTATCTTAAATTTCGCCATGTTATAAACGCTGGTTCATTTGATTTACCATTTTATTTTTCCATTCGGCGAAAGTGCCTGCCAAAATTTGTATGCGAGCTTCGCGCACCAACCACATATAAAAACCAAGGTTGTGAATCGTTGCGATTTGCTTTCCTAGATACTCGTTCGCTGCAAATAAATGGCGCAAATACGCTTTCGAATATTCGTGATCTACAAAGGTTGTTCCGTTTTCATCCAAAGGTGAAAAATCGGCTTCCCACTTTTTATTCTTGATGTTAATCGTACCGTTTGCGGTAAACAACATGCCGTTTCGAGCATTTCGCGTAGGCATCACACAGTCGAACATATCTATTCCCAACGCAATATTCTCTAAAATATTGATTGGCGTACCCACTCCCATCAAATAGCGTGGTTTATCCTGTGGCAGAATTTCGGTTACTACTTCGGTCATGGCGTACATTTCTTCAGCTGGTTCACCAACGGATAATCCGCCAATTGCGTTTCCAACCTGATTGGAATTAGCAATATATTCGGCTGATTGTCGGCGTAAATCCTTGTACGTACTTCCTTGAACTATCGGGAAAAACGCTTGAGAATAACCATACTTGTAGGGTAGTTTTTCCAAATGCGAAATACAGCGATCGAGCCAACGGTGCGTCATGTGCATAGATCGTTGTGCGTAGCGGTAATCGCACGGATACGGCGTACATTCGTCGAACGCCATGATGATATCGGCTCCGATGGTTCGCTGAATTTCCATCACATTTTCGGGTGTGAAGAAGTGGTACGAACCGTCGATATGCGACTTAAACTTAACGCCTTCTTCTTTAATTTTTCGATTGGCCGAAAGCGAATATACTTGATAACCGCCCGAATCGGTAAGAATGTTTCGGTCCCAATTCATGAACTTATGCAAACCACCCGCTTTTTCCAAGATATCGAGCTGCGGACGCAAGTATAGGTGATATGTATTTCCGAGGATGATGTCTGGATTAATTTCTTCGCGCAATTCGCGTTGGTGCACGCCTTTGACCGAAGCCACGGTTCCGACCGGCATAAAAATGGGCGTTTCGATAACTCCGTGATCTGTAGTAATTTTTCCGGCGCGCGCACGCGAATGCGGGTCGGTATGTAGCAGATTAAATTCCATAATGTTTTTAACGGCTGCAAAGATACGCAAAGCCGCGGCATCGTGGGCATATGTAGCTCATCGCTAAACTACTTTTAATTTCCATGGGAATTTATATCAATGAGCAGTGTTTGCGTTCTCGGATCCATGCAGCGACATCCCGTTCCGAATACGTGTAAAAGCTGTGTGCAATCGGCGTTTCAAAAAATGTCTTAATTCGGTTTATTTGGAAGAATAGACATAAATCGGCCTATTTCGAAAAATTGGCGTAAATCGGTCTATTTTTAAAAATTGGCGTAAATCGGTCTATTTTTGTATTTTTGATGAAAATACCAACTTTTATGTATGCAATTTTAACTGGTGATATTATTGCTTCACGCAGAGTGAGTCCATCGACATGGCAGCCTTTACTTGAAAAATTTCTACACGAAAACGCCGAACCCGCACATGAATATGAAATTTCTCGCGGCGATAGTTTCCAGGTGCAAGTACCGGCTTCTCGATGTCTCGAGTTATCGATTCAGCTTTCGGCATTGCTTGGCGCAGAATCTAAAGTTGGTGTTCGTATTGGAATCGGAATTGGAAATATAGAAACGTCGGAAAAGTCTATTTCGAAAAAAATCAGTGATGCGCACATTTTTTCAGGAGAAGCATTTGATACACTGAAAACGGATCGGATTCGTTTCAGAACTAGAAATGCAGAGTTCGACGAAACACTCAATGTAATTTGTAGCTTTATCGGAGTTCTAATCAAGACATGGAAACCCATGACTGCTGCAACAATCTGCGGCGCTTTGGAACATCAAGAGCTTTCACAAAAAGCGCTTTCAACATTAATTCAAAAGCACGAGACAAGTGTTTCTAAAGCCCTAAAACGCGGTGGTTTTCACCAGATCGAACAAGCCAATCAATTATTTAAAAAAATGCTCGAAACATGCTCGCTTTAACTCTAAAAATTATTCTTGCACATTTGTTAGGCGACTTTGTTTTACAATCGTCTCGAATGGCACAAGCTATTGAGAACAGGGTTTTAAGGTCGCGTTTTCTATATCTCCACGCAGGAATACACTTACTGTTATT
>CALRVY020000162.1:0-6520 GCA_943371725.1 Pseudanabaena sp. UWO311
TAATCCCGCCATTTGCTGCAAATCCGCGCCAAAAAACCGTTTTTTACGCGCGCTTGCTGTGGCTCATAAAATCGCCCAGCCGCTGCGGTAAAAAATCGGCTTTTCGGCTGTGGGTTTTCCGCGTCTGTCGGGGCTAGGAAATTGTGCACAGCAATACGTCTTTGGGTAAAACGTTTGTGCTAACGCTCCGCAAAATGGCCCGACTTTGAGGTATAATTTAAAAAACTGCACTTCAAAGTCTCGTGAATTTGTAAATTGACAAGATATTACAAACAGATAAAGCGTTGTTATAACGTTTTATACTTTTTGAAACAGTACTCCGAAGTCGGGAGACTTGGGAGAGCGAACTATTTCTAAAACAAACACAAATTTGTTTTGTATTCAAACAATTATATGTTTTATATTCAAACAAACTGTACTTTTGTACTGTAATACATCGAATTTCAAATTGGTATGGACAATAAATTGTTACAGAAACAAATAGGTCAGCGGATTACCGAAATTCGTAAAATGAAGGGATTGTCGCAAGAAGATTTGGCTAAAAGTGTCCAAATTTCTCGTTCGTCTTTGGCGCAAATTGAGTTGGGAAACAGAAGTGTCGACATACTTGAATTGCAAAAGCTTTCCTTGATTTTAGAATTTTCGTTGGACGATTTTATGTCAAAGGATTTTTCTGCAAATAGAGTCCTTGAAGTAACTAACGAAACAAAGCAAGAGCAAACAGAAGAACGTATTTCGGTGCCAAGCTTACAAGTCGATAAGTTTAAAAATGTCTTGTTGTATATCCTAGAACGCTGTGCGGGCAAGCCAAATGTTGGTGAAACCGTGTTATACAAGCTGCTCTATTTCGCCGATTTCAATTACTATGAGTTGTATGAGGAACATTTAACCGGTGCCGTTTACCGCAAATTACCTTATGGGCCTGTTCCGCAAAAGCTAGATGCCCTTATTGGTCAAATGATCGAAAAAGGTCAGTTGCAAAGAGTAAAAACCGATTATCACGGTTATTCTCAAACGCGCTATTTGCCTTTAGAAAAAGCCGATTTAACTCAGTTAAAAGCCAGTGAAAAAGATGTTATCGACAAGGTTATCGAACAAATGAGCGATTGGTCGGCGGCCATGCTTAGTAACTATTCGCATGGTGATAAACCTTGGAAAGCATCCAAAGAAGGTACAGAAATTAATTATGAATTAGTTTTTTACAGAAGGCCTCCTTATTCAATTAGAGTTTACCAAGACGATGAACAGTATTGAATTTGACGAACTGCCCGAGTTCAGAAAAGACCTGAAACAGCTATTAAAAAAGTACCGAACGCTCAAAGAAGATTTAGAAGTTGTAAAACTAGATTTAAACGACGAACCGGGTGAAAGTCCGCCATTTAGTTTTCGTATTGATCATTTGGGTTTAAAAACCTGCATTATCAAGGTGAAGAAAATGGCTTGCAAAGCATTAAAAGGCCGAGGAGTAAATTCCGGATTGCGCTTAATTTACGCCCATTTTCCCGACGACCAAAAAATCACGTTTATCGAATTGTACCACAAAAACGATAAAGAAATTGAAGACAGAGAAAGGATAGTGGCAAATTTTAGGTGAAAGTGGAGATGCGCAAAGGCGGGAGATTTTGGAGAGCGAGGGTTGTGCAACAGTTGCGGCTGTTGTGTGACGTAAATTTATGTTCTTTTGATAAGTGCTTTTACTCTCTCAAAAACAAATTCTGCCTTTTTGTCAATAACAATCATATCAAAATCATTACTTCCTTCACTAAAATCACCTTCTTTTTTAGTTTCTGAATTGACTTTTTTGAAATATTTGTCACGCTTTTTTAACCATTCCAATTGTTCCGTTTTTAAACTTGATTGTTCTTCAGTGCTGAGTTTTAACCTTAGTTTCTTATAAACTACATTAAGTAAGCTGTCGGCTTTTTTGTAATATTCAACGGAGCAACCTTTCATATTATCTCCTTTATTTAAACAATTTTGATAAGAGGTTTCAATTTTTTCAATTGTTTTTAGTGTTTGTGAATTACAACTAAGGGAAAGTATAATAAGAATTATAGTTATTGATTTTTGTATCATAAATTATTTTTGGTTTTGCGTATTTTTGGTTCTATGTCACATATCGTTTTACCGGGTTGCGAGGTTGCAGATTTTCAGCACCAAAGCAAATAAAAATTACTGAACTTCGTTTTAGAATTAAAGTAGCTTAAAAAGCACTTAACCCGCAATCTTGCAAAACGCAGGTGCCTGTTGCACAACTCAACAATACACAGAAATCCTTTTGATTTACTTTGGCGAAAATTTGCTTTTCTACATAATCATTGTTTAAACTACTTTTAGGCAGTTCGTTTTAAAATGAAAGCTTACAAAAATAGTTGTTGTATACTGGCTTTTTTTATTTTATTCTTAATATTTTGGCGTCAAAGTCAGCCATTAGATAAACTCTGTCAAACTTTGATTCCATTTCATAATTTTCAGATTCGTTTAATTCATAAGATACGGAGGAAAGTGAGCCAATTAATAGAACTAACCATAATTCAGTCCATTGTTTTTCACTTGTTTTATATCCCCAAATTTTAGATTCTTTTTTTTCAATTTCTGATTTTAGACGTTCCCTTGTCAGGTATTCCGCTTGCCAATTTTTCTCTTTATATGAGAATGAAACTCGGGAATGTCTTGTCGTTTTTATATTCGCTATTTTTTCAGGCAGTTTAAAGTCAGTTTCCAATCTTGTCCATTGCACATAATCGGCAATTTGTTCAGCTAATTTGGGTTTGTCTTTTTGGCTATAATTCCATTCGTCATTTTGTATCGAAATGGTTGCGTGAACTTTGATATTAGGATATTTCTGTTCAAATTTTTGTTCTGCATAATCTAGAAGTGTTTTAACTCTGAAATATCTTTGTGCGTCTTCTGTTAAAATTTGAGTATGTTCAAGTCCTATTAAAATGTCGTTTAGTTCGATAATGAAATCAGGATTTGGTGGCTGCGGTTTGTCGACAATTCTAATATCTGAATCTATTTTGTATGCAAATTTCCCAATTTGGCATACTTCAAGAATTTCTTGTTTGTTGAGCTCAAATTTTTCAAGAATTGGATGTATTATTTTTCCTAACTCTTCTTTTTCTCTTTTTGAGTGTTCAAACAGTTTTTTTAATTCTTCTATGTCTATTTGTAGTTTCATTTTATTTAAGTTTGTGCAGAATGGGTTGCAGCTATCCGCAGGAGCAGCTTTTTAAATTTATTGTTTTTCGAATGTAGGGATTAGTTTGTTTCAAAGGTTTTGTTTTTACGAAGAAAGACCCTGCTCTTGTGGGTAGGTGTTGCTAGCACCAGTTATTTATTTTAAGTATCTTCATGGATATTTCCAACTACTTCAAATCTCTTCGGATCAGCTTTAAATATCGGAAATTCTTTTTTTTTACCTACGACCCATGGCCATAAAGGATTTGCAATGCTCAATTTTTGATTCTCGTAAAAGTACTTTACTATATCTTCCCCGCGCTCCGCAAAGTCTCCCGACTTTGAGGTATGACAATATAACGAACTGGAAAATCATTTGAATTTGGACAATATAACATAGTAAAAACAGCTAGAGCGCTTTCTAATTGCTTTAATACGTTTTAAATAATTACTCCGAAGTCGGGAGACTTCGGAGAGCGAGTTCGCACTACGAGCTTCAAACAACAACTGCTTAAAACGGCTAATTTGATGTCGTTTTTGCCGCACAAATCAAAGTTTTTGATCAGAAAGGGAGTTGTGCAACGGTTACTGCTGTTTTGGCAAGTGGTTCTATTTGTTCGAGCATTCGTGCCAACAACGATTCTGACAGTCGTGCCAACATTTCATTTCCTGGTCTTCTCTTGAAATTTCTTCATTAAAAGTCTCTAAATATCTTTGTTTGGTAAGTAACCAACCGTTTTCCAAGTCTTTTTCGTCTTGCACTCCACGCATACCAAAGTAAGGAAAATGATGTAAATAGTGTCCGAATACTGTGTCGCAGTCTTTATGATATGCTCTTGTATCAAGTATGTGGTAATGCCAAAACTTGTCCATAATCTTATTAGGTACAATTCCCTTACCATACTTTTTGCATAACTGCAAGTAGCGTTTATATTCTACTTCTGCACTGTCGCACTGTTCATGTGTCCAATTTTCTCCTTCTTCGGGTTCACGAAGTTTCATCTTAACCATTTCAAGATCAATGTTTGCAATTACTTGGTCAAGTCCCTTTTGGTTGATTAGGTAAGAAACTCTCTCTATGCTAATCGGGTCTGGGTAAATAAAAATTGTCTGTTCCATATTGATTGATTAAAAGTGTTACGAATTTATATTTTTTGCTGTTAGCCAAAATCTTTTTAGGAAACGGTCTTTGCTTCCTTCAATTGCGGTCCTGCCGTGAAAAATTCTGTGATTGTCCACAATAAGAATGTCTCGCTCCTTTAGGGTTAGTCTGATTGGGTCAGTCTGTTTAACAAGTTTCTGAAACTCAATCATTGCAGAATTTTGCTTGTCTTTGTCCTTTACGAGCCAAAAAGAGTAGTAAAATTTTCTGTAACCGTTATCGTCTATTGCTACAAATGGATAGCCTTCTTTGTCGTCAGGGAATATTTTGTGTTCAAAAAGCTCAATTGCTTTTAATTGTTCTTTATGGTCATCAGACAGTTGCTGATATATTTTCTCAGCATCCATCAATATGCTTTCACCACCGGAGTCAGTTTGCTTGTAACAATACCAAATTATGAATTTAGCTTTGTGGTGGTCAGTATGAAAGTCAAGCCCACGAGCAGATGTTACCATTCCTTTACTTTCAGGTTTAACAACAACGTCAGTAGTAAAAATAATATGTCCTAACGAATTTATTAAATCGTTCAATTGTTCTTCTGTCTGGTCAGTCAGGTGAAGAAAACCGTTGTCTATTAGTTCTGTTGTCACGCTGTTAATATTTTGTTGGATTGTCATCTTACCATTTGCCACATCTTGACACTTGACGAAGTTCATTCCATTTTTTCAATATTCAAAAACAAGATTAACCTATTTAAAAACAGCAATTTGCATCTATAAACTTATGCGCATTTTGAATATGTTAAGTTGGACACCCGCTTTGCCTTTTGTCTTTTTTATTAAAAAATTACTCGTTTTTACACCTCGCTAATTTACGCACTTCCCTCCTCCCGAAACTACCTACTTATAGGTATTTTTTACTAACGTACGCATTTTTTGCAACGATACGTTTTACGAACGTTCCCGCACAAGGGGTTGCAACGGAAAGCCGTGACGCGAAACGGCGATTGAAGCTGGTTTTGGTGCAGCGACTGAAAGAAGCTGTGCCAAAACCGTAGCTGAAACGCCGTTGCGTGTTGCGCCTTGAAGTGGAAAACCCGACCTGCCGCGCACAAGGACTTCCACCCCACACTCGCGGCAGGATGTGCCCAAAAAATAAAAATGCTTTAAATTTTAGCTGTTATGCAAAAACGACTGTCGGTTAAGCAGCGTTTCTTCGCTCTCTACGTGGTTTGGATCGGGTACGCAACAATCGACCGGGCAAACGGCTGCGCACTGAGGCTCGTCGTGAAAACCCTTGCACTCGGTACATTTTCCTGGCACTATGTAATACACCTCGTCTGAAATAGGGGTTTGCGGCGCATCGGCATCAATTTCGGTTCCGTCGGGAAGTACTACCTTTCCTTTCAGTGCGGTACCGTCTTTGTAGCGCCAATCGTCGGCTCCTTCGTAAATAGCAGTATTCGGACATTCGGGCTCGCAAGCTCCGCAATTAATGCACTCGTCGGTAATGATTATGGCCATACTTCGCAGTTTGAAAGTGAAATTGCTTGTGAATTCACTTATTTTTGCTGCAAAATTACGAGCAATCGAACGTATTAACAAACAACTTTATGACTTTGCAAGCGAAAATTCAATCATTAATTCAGTTAGGCGCTGCATTTTCTCGGATTTTAGAGGCAACTGATTCAACAGAATTGCTTTCAGAGCCTGAAAAGTCGGTACATCATTGGCTTCAGCGCGCCGTTCATTACAACGGTTGGTACACCGAAGAAATGCTGCGTTACTGCTTGCAAGGCTGGGCAGCTAATTTTACGCAAGAAAAACTCGATAGCTGGCTGCAATCTTATTCCTTTTCCGAGGAAAAATCGGCAAAGCGCATTGCTTTGGTTTTAGCTGGAAATGTTCCGCTTGTAGGTTTTCACGATATTCTTTGCGTGTGGTTGTCTGGAAATCATGCACTTATAAAACGATCGTCATCAGATCAGGAACTTACTGCTGCCGTTGTTCGTTTGCTAGCGGATTTAAACAACGATTTTAAGCACGCCTACACTTTCGTAGAAGAACAACTTTCGGAATTTGATGCTGTAATTGCTACGGGAAGCGACAACAGTGCGCGCCATTTTGAATACTACTTTCGAAACAAACCCCATATAATTAGAAAAAATCGCAACGGAATTGCCATTTTAACCGGTACTGAAACAACCCATGATTTAGAAGGTTTAGCTGCCGATGTTTT
>CALRVY020000163.1:0-6509 GCA_943371725.1 Pseudanabaena sp. UWO311
TGATGATAACATTAACCATTTGTTATGGACAAAAAAGCAAAACTAATTCTGAAACACGACGATTTATAGACGATGCAGATTTCACGCAAGTAAATAAAAATTGGAACTTAACTGCCGACTTTAGATCTGGACTTGGTGAAGTTGTTTCCTTTTTTCCTGTTGAAGCAATTGACCTAAAAACAGGTCAAAAAGTAAAATCACTACAAATGGATATGACAGTATTACATCAAGTTGCTGGTCAAAGTTATAATTATTTTAAATCATCATGGATTGATCTGAGTGAAGCAGAGGAGTTTATTGTTTTCCTCGAGCAATATGTAGTTCCTAATCTTAAAGACAAGTCCGAAAAAAAACAATCAACAACGTACATTTTTAATTCTAAGGAGATAACATTTAGTTTTCACATTCAACAGAATGTAAGAAGAATTTCTATCTATCTAAAGGACAATGGATTTACAGATTACGAACATTTTTTTTGGACAGAAACACAAGTCGGTAAAATTCCTGATTTATTGAACGTTTTAAAACAAATAAGGTAGATGGAACTAAATCTGATAACAACGACTCAGATTTATTAGCAGAATTTTATATTGTTGTAAAACTAAGCTTCTACGTTCTGAGTATCTTTTTCTAATTTTAAAACTACTATCTAGCGTATTTGCAGGTTAATTCAAGCACTGCAGATTAAAAACGAAGAAAATTGAAAAATTAACAATCTACCCAAACCGCTTCCGCAACAAAGCGGTTTTTTATTCATAACCTTTGATTGGCGTCAAAGCTAATGATATCAACGCTTCACACGATTATCAGCCTAAAAAATGTCCATTAAGCCTTAGTTTCGCTATTAGTTATATAGGTCGTCGACTACTAAAACTTAGTTTCAGACCCTTAAAAAGTGGTCGGCTTACAACTAATTTGAGTAGCCGACCATTAAAACTTGGTTTCAGGCACATTAAATTATGTTTTCGACTATCAAATCTATGTTGCGGACACATATTATTAGGTTTAGCACCTACACAACTGGGTAGCCGACTAAGTTTAATACGTCTCTATACGTACATAAACTGTAACCTAGTGAAATATCGAACAAAAAGAACAACATTTTTTGAACCTCAGTGCCATTTAGAAATCGTAATAAGGGAATATAGAAATAAATGATTACTGGGCGGATTGCTTTTGTGACACTGGAGCATCTCAAAAAATACAACCAACAAAACGGCTGTTTAAATGGCTAGCTTTAAAAACAGTAAACGAAGATTTTCCAAAAGCACAAGACGTTGAACTACCACCCTTCCCCGTGCACTTACCCGCGTAAGCGATTACCTCCGGTCAGTTCGGCTAAAGCCTCGGGTGCAGTGAAAATACCGCGCCGGCGGTGCGTAGTTTTTGGCGCTTCGGGGTGGCGACCAACGGAAGCCGAACCGCAGCCATCCAAAAACACGTACCGGCAAGCGGTATTGCAACGAAAAGCGCGACGGCGGCCTGCACGTATTTTCTTTGAAGAACAAACGAGCCGCCGATACGCCCAAAAACTACTGTTCCAAAACAATCAAAAACCGTCGAAACAATTGTTTTCAATACGGGCTTTAGTACCTTTGCATTATGGAAGTAACGAAGAAAGACATTCGCGCGTTGAGCAAAGAACAATTGCGCGATTTCTTTATCCAATCCGGCGATCAAGGGTTCCGCGGCAATCAAGTGTACGAATGGCTGTGGAAGAAAGGTGCACACGATTTCGACGACATGACCAACCTTTCCAAACAAACCCGCGCCCTACTCCAACAGCATTTCGAAATTCGCCACATTAACGTCGACCAAATGCAACGCAGCGAAGACGGCACCGTGAAAAACGCCGTTCGCCTGCACGACGGTCTGATTGTCGAATCGGTATTGATACCCACCGAAACCCGAACCACGGCCTGCGTTTCGAGCCAAGTTGGCTGCAGCCTCGATTGCAATTTTTGCGCCACAGCCCGACTAAAACGCATGCGTAACCTGAACGCCGACGAGATTTACGATCAAGTAAAGGCCATCGATACCGAGAGCCGCGCGTATTACAACCGTCCGCTTTCCAACATCGTTTTTATGGGCATGGGCGAACCGCTGATGAATTACAACAACGTTTTGGCCGCTATCGATCGTATTACGTCCGACGAGGGTCTGGGGATGTCGCCTAAACGCATTACCGTTTCCACATCCGGAATTTCGAAAATGATTCGGAAAATGGCCGACGACGGCGTGAAGTTTAAACTCGCCGTGTCGTTACATGCCGCCGTTGAAGACATTCGGAACGAAATTATGCCGTTTACCAAAAACTTTCCGTTAACCGAACTCAAGCAAGCCTTGGCGTATTGGTACCAAAAAACCAAAAGTCGGGTTACTTACGAATATGTGGTTTGGAAAGGAATTAACGATCATAAACAAGCCATCGACGCGTTGGTACAATTTTGCAAATACGTGCCTTGCAAAGTAAACTTAATTGAATACAACGCCATAGACGACGAGCGCTTTCAGCAAGCCGATGAAAAAGCGATAAACGCCTACATCTCGGCACTTGAAGCTAACAATATTGTGGTGAAAGTGCGTAGAAGTCGCGGTAAAGATATCGACGCTGCGTGCGGACAATTAGCAAATAAAGAACAAAGCATTAACACCTGATTAGCGGTTGACTACCTACCTTTGTAACTATGAAAATTACTGAGCAGATCAAGCAGCCAATACAGGCAGAAATGGAGCGCTTTGAGTCGAAGTTCCACGAATCGATGACTTCAAAAGTTGCCCTGCTCAACCGCATTACCTACTACATTGTAAATCGGAAAGGCAAGCAAATGCGCCCGATGTTTGTATTTCTCTGCGCCAAACTGCTCAACAACGGCTCGGTGAACGAACGCACCTACCGCGGAGCTGCCGTTATCGAACTCATTCACACCGCCACACTCGTACACGACGACGTGGTTGACGATTCGAACAAACGCCGTGGCTTTTTCTCGATAAACGCACTTTGGAAAAACAAAATTGCCGTTTTGGTGGGCGATTATCTGCTCTCAAAAGGTTTGCTGCTGTCTATTGATAACGGCGATTTCGATTTACTTAAAATTATCTCGGTTGCTGTGCGCGAAATGAGCGAGGGCGAACTGCTTCAAATTGAAAAAGCGCGCCGTCTCGACATTACCGAAGACGTGTACTATGAAATCATCCGAAAAAAAACAGCAACACTCGTGGCATCTTGCTGTGCTTTAGGAGCACAATCGGTGAGTCAAGACGATGCGTTAGTGGCGCAAATGCGTTTATTCGGCGAGTATATTGGCATGGCGTTTCAAATCAAAGACGATTTATTTGATTACAGCGACGAAGCCATTGGTAAACCCACAGGAATCGACATAAAGGAACAGAAAATGACGTTGCCGCTGATTCATGTGCTGAATACGGTCGATAAAAAATCGAAAGACTGGGTGATTAATTCCATCAAGAATCACAATAAAAATAAACAACGGGTTAAAGAAGTAATCGCTTTTGTAAAAGAGAAGAATGGTTTAATTTATGCCGAAAATAAAATGCTGGAATATCAGCAAAAAGCACTCGATATTTTAAGTTCTTTTCCACAAAACGAATACCGCGACGCCTTACAATTAATGGTAAACTACGTTATAGATCGAAAAATATGAAGTTTTTTAGTACGCCAGCTGCTTTGGTTCAAGACGCCTTATCCAAATCGTATTCCTACGCCCAATACCGTAAATTAGTAACCGATTTAATTGCCGAAGGGAAAAGTACGGGGCCAAAACAATCGGCAGATTTGCTGCAATACAGCGAACTCAACGAAGCACGAATGTCGCGACTCGACAAAACTTCTGAAATCTATCCGGAAATTGCCGCACAGCTCGAAAAACTTCCGCACCGCCAAACCTGGATTGCCATTACTGAAGGCTGGTGTGGCGATGCTGCCCAAATCTTGCCCTACATCAACAAAATGGCCAAGGTAGCGCCAAACGTAAGCTTTAAGTGTGTTCTTCGCGATGAAAATCCGGAATTTATGGATTATTTCCTTACGGGAGAAGCGCGTTCGATTCCGCGAATTGTGGTTACCGATACCGATACATTTGAAGTGTATGCTGCTTATGGACCACGCCCGTTCGAAGCTGCAGAAATTGTGCGTCAGTACCGCGACAAATACGGCGTGATCGACGAAAAGTTAAAAATTCACCTGCAGAAATGGTATAACAAAGACGCCGGAATGCTGATTCAAAGGGAGTTTTTGAGTTTGGTGAAGTTGTAAAGCGAGATAAATGACAAAATATCTTTGTTAGATTAGCTGAAAAGAGGATTCTTTGTTTCGAAATCAAATCAATCTCATTCGCTAAAAAACAGTCACCGTAAAAGTCTCGAAGATTTAATTTGGCTCGCTTACAAAGCTGATATGATTACTCTTTGAACAAAATCATTTGTATTTAGAAAAGTAATTTTCTTTCTAAAAACATCGCTATCAACAGTTTCTCTAAGTTTTCTGAAACATTCATCAGCAAATGAATTGGTAACAACCTCAACACCTTTAAAGTCAAGAAACACCTTTTCATTTGAATTAATTTTTTCGATAATGGACGTACGAACTTGCGCTCCTAAATCTCTTGTTCCGAGACTTGAGCCAATATCTCCAAATTGGATAGTTGCATTCATGATTAAAATTCGTTTCCAACAATGAAACACAAAAGTATTACATTTTAAAGTAAAAAGTAACACATTATCTGTAAACTGCAAATACTATTCCCTATCGCCAAACAAATCTTCATAAACCTGTTTTTTGTAATCATAAAATTTGCTGGTGAAGGAAGTATAATCAACGTCTACATTTGTATTAATTCTTATATAGACGCAGGTTCCTTGCCAATAATCAATATCTTTTACAGATGTCTCATTTTCGGAAACACTCAGAGTTTTGTTTCCAGAAAAAATACTCATCCAACCCCTATTGAGTTTGATAAACTCAGCTGTTGCATAAAGCCCATGGCCTTGTCCGCCTCCTTTAGTAACGCCTTCTTCTATGCATTTCAAAATTGCTTCTTCCTCGGTAAAAGTAAAGGCCTTGCTTAGGGATTTATGGACTCCAATTCCATAATCACAAACAATTAGCCGTATTGTATTTAGTGTTGAAAAATATTGTGCTGCAATCCAACCTTCATTTTGTTCCGAATGATTGAGAACATTATCTAAAATCTCATTAAGGCAATAGTCTAAGCTCACGTAAACATTCTCATGCATTGAAGCTTTTTTTCTCAAAATACCAAGAAAACTGTGTAAAACAGTAATTTGATTTTGCCGAGTGTATTTTTGAATTTGTACAGAAGTTTCATCATTACCTTTATCAACACTAAATGGGAGTTGAACTTTTAACTCCTCGAAAAATTTCATACCTGCTAAATAATTTGCCGGAAGTGAAGATTGCTGTACATAAATTCGCCCTCTAACGACATACCCAAGACTTTCTAAATACTTTACTGTGCACAATAAAAGCAAAGCATAGTCTGGATAAATGAAGTTGCAATTTGTAAAATCTATACTAACTTCAGTTGTAGGAACAATTCTATATTGCTTTACTAGATCACTGCAAACTTTTAAAGCCTGACCGTGTGATTTAGCTAACTCACTAATTCTAATTAAAAATTCCATCCTATAAATCAATTGGACGCCATAAATTTAACTAGAAAATGAACTCAATTTTTTAAAGTTTAGAAGCCATAAAAATCACTAACTCCAAACTAAAAGTAAGTTCAGAATTTAATTTTTTATTGACGCAATAAGAGCTGCTTCAAAGCTCTCAACCGTATAGGCTTCATTTACCAGAAACGAACCGCTGCCTTCGCGGCGTAATGCCGTTAAGTGCGCACCCGATTGCAGTGCCGTTCCCAAATCGTGCGCCAGCGAACGCACGTAAGTTCCTTTGCTACATTTGAGCCAAAAGTCGAGCTCGTTTTCTGAACGGCAATCTACCTTAAATTCGAAAATTTGCACCGGACGTGCCGCAATTTCAACAGTCTCGCCCGCTCGTGCATGTTCGTACAAACGTTTCCCGTCTTTTTTAATCGCCGAGTAAATAGGCGGCTTTTGGAGTATCGTTCCTTCAAATGATTTTGCTGCCGCGGAAAGAAATTCGTCCGTAATGTGTGCGGTTGGAAAAACAGCATCGATTTCCGTTTCTAAATCGTACGAAGGCGTTGTAGCACCCAACTTTATCGTCCCGGAATAAATCTTGGTTTCAGCTTGAAAAGTATCGATAGATTTGGTCATTTTTCCGGTGCAAACAATTAAAAGTCCGGTTGCTAGCGGATCGAGCGTTCCTGCATGACCCACTTTTATTTTCTTCAAACCCAACTGCGATTTCAACAACCATTTTACTTTGTTCACCAATTGAAAACTCGACCAATGCAAGGGTTTGTCGAAAAGCAAAACTTCGCCTTCGAGAAATCCCGCTGCGGTAAATGCGCGATTTTCCATTTTAACGGGTAAAGTAAATC
>CALRVY020000164.1:0-6484 GCA_943371725.1 Pseudanabaena sp. UWO311
GTTAATTCGGTTCCAGCAGCAATTGGCGTTCCTGTACCGGCCGCATTATTGAAATAGGCACCGTATGCCAAAGGAGGCAATGAGTATGAAGTACAAACAGTGTCATCAACAGGTGCTATTGCAGGTAGATCAGCGATAGTAATTGTAAAACTACTACTACCAGGACATCCTCCAGTAGGATTCCATATGTGTACAGTGCGAGAATTATTGATTACTGCTCCCACGGCCAATACTGTTCCACCACCATTTCCAGCGGTTCTGTATTCAGCTCCCGGGAAATTATGTGGAGGTAATGTATATGATGTACATACTACAACATCTGGTAAATCATCTACTTGCGCTAGAGGCGTAACCGTTAACTGAAACTGCGCTGTAACAAAGCAAGCAGGATCAGAAATGTTTTGTATGCGAACAAAAATAGGTCGTGTTTGAGATATAAGAGTTTGTCCAGTAGGAGGTAATCGCTGCGTCGTATTATTTAGCGTCGAAGTTGCTCCAGCTAAAGTACTGTGGTAAGTCACTACGTAAGCGGTTGGATCTTGACTACCGAGTACTTGTGTGGTATAGCCAACACTAGGATTTAAATTTGGTCCAGAACCTGTCAAATTAATTACGCCTCGCGGTGGAGCATCGGTTGAGTTTCTAGCACAAACAGTAATATTCTGTGGTTGGGTAGCGATCACCGGTGCTGCGATAATTCGTAATGTAAATTGACGGACCACAAAACACGGATTGGTACCACTCTGGATACGAACAAAAATTGTTTTGTTGTTTTCCGCTAGCGGTATGCTATAAGATAATGGTAAAGCGTTGGATGTCAAACCTTGGTTGGCAGCAAAAAGAGAATCGTAATATCGAATGACAGTATTGGCAGGTAAATCATCGCCAGTTGCAGCAGTGTTATTTGTAAGTATTATCGACGTATTTTTTGATAAATCAAAGGTGTAGTTTGCCGCGCCGCTGTCGCATACATGTATGTTAGGAACCGTTGCAAGAGCGTTAATAGGTGGATATAGAAAAACAATAATCTCGTCCGTAATTGCGGTACATTCTGGTTCTAGATACGTAACACTAAATCTGTTTTCTCCAGTTACTAACGTACCTACATTAGTATTTCCTTGAAGTACTAAAGTAGAGTTCGTTTCACCTGGGATATTAACGCCATTTCTTGCCCAAGTATAGGTGGTTCCAGCAAGTAAACCTGCTGCATTTAATGTGGGTAAATTGCTTCCTGAACAAATTGCATTATTGTTTGCTGGTACATAATCGATACCAAGTACATTTTGTCCTACGTTTACACTATTCGCTTCTAAGAAAATTGCAGAGTCAAATCCTACGTTGTTATTTCCATCAGCTATGACAATCTTAATTACATAGTCTTGATTTATATTTAAACCTGTAGCCGATGCCGTAAGCGGAACCGTTTGCCCGTTGTAATTAATAGCAGGACCAAATCCAGGGCCATTGAATGCACCAAAAAAGTTTGCGTTTTCACTTGAACACAACGGATTGAATTCGGCATCTCTAATTGTTGCAACCGAAACCGCAGTGTTGCCATTGATTACAGCTAAATTGATTCCATTTTGAAGTAGTGGATCGAGTGTTCTGTTGTACAGAATGAAAGCAAATGCATCCGAAAAATCGCATTGTGAAGTTCCATATTCCTCAGAAGCAAATATGAAACGAAAATCGAATGTTGGCGTCTTAGGTCTAAAGTCGAATGTAAGCGATGTCGCATTTATCGAATTAATCGTTACTCCATTTTGAGTCAATAAAATATTTTCTAATGCAGTATCACCGGGCCAAGACGTCGAACCATCGCTCAAGGTAGTATTGTTCGGACTAGGGCTATTTACTGCATTACCCGTAGTTAAAACCACACCACTTTCAAAAGGGAAATTCGGGTTCAGATTTTGGAAATAACCGATTCCGTTGGTTGAGCCAAAATTTGTTCCCGTACTCGCCACAATATTTGTTGCGGCAACGCAGGGCGAGTTAATCAAAATGTTGTTTACAAGTTGTGCAGGAGTATATGTTGTAACATCAACAGTAATTCCTTGCGAATAACTAAACAAACAACTCAAAAACGCCAATACAATGAATGTCTTTTTCATAAAAACACAGAATATTTGAAGTTAGCAAACATAGCTAAAAAATTAATATTTAACCCTAATTTGGGAAATTTCCCAACCATTAAGTTTATAATTTTTTAAATGTAAGGTCTGTAAACGATTGCCCTAGTCCTGATTTCCTCCGAACAATTAGGCTTTCACCTCGGGTGCAGCGTAAATCCTGCACCGCTAATGCTTCGCTTGATGGCAGCAGCAAGGCATATTGCAGCGTAAAGAAGCAAATAGCTTCCTAAAATTAAAATCTTCTTTAATTCATGTCTTTTAAAAATGAATAACAACATCCAATTCAATTATATTTGCACGCTTAAAAAAACGCCATGATTACTCTGAAACAACAGCTAGAAATCACTGTCGCTGAATGTATTCAAACAGTTTTTCCCGATATTCAAGCCATTGCGATAGAAGTCCAACAAACTAAAAAAGAGTTTGAGGGAGATTTTACCGTCGTTTTATTCCCGCTCGTAAAAGCTTTACGACTATCTCCAGCACAAATTGGCGAACAATTAGGAGCTGGTTTAGTTCAAAAATCTCCTGTCATCAAACACTTTAATATTGTGTCTGGTTTTTTGAATTTGTCACTGCAAAACGAAGCATTTACAAAAACCTTCGAAACTATTTTTTCGACTGTCAATTTCGGCTCACAGCCGCAATCCCATGAAGGAGGTGCCATTGTCGAGTTTTCCTCGCCAAATACGAACAAACCGCTACACTTAGGGCACATTCGAAATATTTTGCTCGGCTATTCTGTTTCTCGAATCTTAGAAGCAGCTGGAAAAAAAGTGCACAAAACACAGATAATCAACGATCGCGGTATTCATATTTGTAAATCAATGTTGGCTTGGCAGCGATTCGGAAATGGTGAAACACCCGAAAGTACAGGTTTAAAGGGCGATCATTTGGTTGGGAAGTATTACGTTGAATTCAACACAGCGTATGAATCAGAAATAGAAATTCTAGAAAAAGAAGGTCAAACAACCGAAGAAGCTAAAAAAAATGCACCTATTTTTCTCGAAGCACAAGAAATGCTTCGAAAGTGGGAAGCGGGCGATGAAGCAATCGTAGAACTTTGGAAGACAATGAATCAATGGGTTTATAGCGGTTTTGAAGTTACATACCGCAATTTAGAAGTTGATTTCGACTCCTACTACTATGAAAGTCAGACGTATTTGCTCGGTAAGTCGGTTGTTGCACTTGGCTTAGAAAAAGGCGTTTTCGAAAAAGATCCCGACGGCTCTGTTTGGATTGATTTAACAGCCGATGGTTTAGATCGCAAAATCGTTCTTCGTGCCGATGGAACTGCCGTTTATATGACTCAAGACATCGGAACTGCGATTCAACGAATGAAAGATCAACAAGGTATGAACCAAATGATTTTTACCGTTGGAAACGAACAAGATTATCATTTTAAGGTTTTATTCCTGATTCTAAAAAAGCTTGGTTTTAGTTGGGCAGATCAATTGTATCATTTGTCTTATGGAATGGTTGATTTACCAACTGGAAAAATGAAATCGCGGAAGGGAACGGTTGTTGATGCGGATGATTTAATTACTGAAGTAGTCGAGACCGCTACAGCGATCGCGCAAGAACTCGGTAAGCTTGACGGATATTCCGACCAAGACAAATCGGCG
The DNA here is from genome assembly GCA_943371725.1 of Pseudanabaena sp. UWO311. GTDB lineage: Bacteria > Bacteroidota > Bacteroidia > Flavobacteriales > Flavobacteriaceae > Flavobacterium. The sequence goes on from CALRVY020000164.1 coordinate 3,761, forward strand.
TTATATCGCATCATTGGTTTAGGCGCGATGAAGTACTTTTTACTTAAAATCGATCCCAAAAAGAAAATTACGTATAACCCAGCAGAATCAGTCGATTTCAATGGTAATACGGGGCCGTTTATTCAGTATGCATACGCACGTATTCAATCGATACTGCGTAAAGCAGGAACTATTCCAACGCAAGTTGCAACCATTAAAAACCTCGATTCTAAAGAAATTGAATTGATTAAGGTTTTAGAAGATTTTCCAGGTGTAGTTAAACTCGCTGCCGCAGAACTGAGCCCAGCTTTAGTTGCTAATTATGCCTACGATGTGGTAAAAGCCTACAATAGTTTTTATCAGTCGGTTTCTATCTTAGGTGAAAGCGACGAAAATACACGTACATTCCGAATTCAATTGAGTTCAAAAACAGCAGAAGTAATTAAAAAAGCCTTGTATTTATTAGGGATTCAATCGCCCGAACGCATGTAATTCAAACTAATGCAACAGTCGAGTTTTTTTAAATCGTTTCTGATCGTATTTTTTGCTGCCATTCTATTTGTGGTCGCAAAACCGTATTTGCCGAAAAAATTGTTTCCCGAGCAGCAAACCACTTCAAATCAGGTTGTCGACAGTACAGCGCTTGAAGCACTTTCTGAGGCTGAAAATACTTCCGAACTGAATTTTTCCGAAGCCGATTCCATAGGAAATCAGCCCATAATTTATGTAGATGAATCTGGAATTCAGTTTCCAGATGAAACCGCACAAACCTATACGGGAAATCAACATTTAGTTTCGTTTTACGAGAAACTGCGCTTATTGGAGTCAAATCCAAATCAGTCTGTACGTATCGCTTATTTTGGCGATTCAATGACCGATGGCGATTTCATTGTTCAAGACTTACGTTCCGCATTTCAATCGGAATTTGGTGGAACAGGTGTTGGGTTTGTTCCCTTAGTTTCTGAATCAGCGGGCAGCAGAAGCTCCGTTAAACACACCTTTGGAGGAAGTTGGAAAGACGTAAATTTCGTTACTTCAAAATCAAATAGATACGCTTTTGGGATTAACGGACATGTTTTTTATCCAACCGATAGTTTGGCATGGGTGCGTTACGAAGCCGGCCGACAAGTAAATGTTTCTGCGCTTCCTAATCCGACACTCTTTTACGGAGCCTCGCGTAAAAATGGTCGTTTAAAAATAACGTACGGAAAAGACAGCTTATTATATCGATTAGACGGCAGTATGCCTTTAAATACATTGCGTATCGGTAAATCTGATTTGAAGAAATTTCGAGCCGATTTTGTAGATTCCGACTCCATTCCCGTGTACGGGTTTAATTTCGATGACGGAAAAGGTGTACATATCGACAACTTTTCACAACGCGGAAATTCAGGTATGCCATTATCTAAGCTAAATCCGCAATTGATGGGGCAGTTTCAAAGAAAGTTAGGCTACGATTTAATTATCTTACACTACGGAACCAACGTTCTGAATTACGGAACCAAAAATTACAATTGGTACTTACGCGGTATGCAAAAAGCGATTGCCAATTTAAGAGCCGGATTTCCAGGCGTTCCCATTTTAGTGATCTCAGCTGCCGATAAAGCCACCAAATACGATATGGAAATGCGAACCGATTCAGCAGTAGTTCCACTTACTTTAGCACAGCGGAAGTTAGCAGTTGAAACGCGCAGTGGATTTATCAATTTATACGAATTGATGGGCGGCTCGCAAAGTATGGTGCAATGGGTCGAAGAAGTTCCAGCGCTAGCCAATAAAGACTATACCCACTTTAATTTCCGAGGAGCTAAAAAGGTGGCAGGACTTTTTTACCAAAAGTTAAAAGCCGGATTTTCGACCTATAAACGTCTAAAAAGTAAAATCAATACTGAGGCTGTAATGCCTGAAAATGATAGCATTCCTGATGAAGAAATGTAAAATTTTAATGTTTTTTCTTTTGTGGGGAATACAAACGATTCACGCACAAGTTGCCGATTCTACCGACGTAGAATTCGCTGTCGCAGAAGATACAACTGCTGTGCCGCTAGTGGTGCCTGAAAACGGACTCAAGAATCCAAAGGCCGTTGCCAAATTTTTGAAAGCGCTGCAACAACGAGCAAACGATGGATTTCTGACCGAACGTGTACACGTTTTTCATATCGGAGATTCACATATCCAAGCCGACCTACAAACCGATAAAACGAGAACTGTTTTACAAGAAACGTACGGAAACGGCGGCCGCGGATTTTTATTCCCACATCGTTTGGCAAGAACAAACGGTTCGGCGGATGTTTCGTTCGAATCTTCAAACAACTTTTCAGCACAACGAATCATTAACGGTTCGAGTGCTTTCATGGGCTTAAGCGGTATTTCTTTAAGTAGTAAAGACCGTCCTTGCGCCATAAAAGTGAGTTTGAAAGATAGCTCCGATGCTTTTGATTTGGTGCGAATCGTTCAACCGCAAGCAACAATTCGTTGGCAATTTTCGGCGGGTAAAGTCGTTGAAAGCAAAAATATAGTTACTCCAAAACTGCGAACTCACAAAATAAAAGAAGGGGAAGTTTTAGGAAGTATCGCCAGAAAATACGGACTGTCAGTTAGTGAATTAAAAAAAATAAATCGATTGAAGTCGGATCAAATTCGGGCTGGTAAAACGCTCGTAGTTAGTAAATCGGGTACGAAAACGCGAAGTATCAAAAAGTATAGGTACAGTACCGTCGATTTCAATTCAAGTGAAAATTGGAC
>CALRVY020000165.1:0-6336 GCA_943371725.1 Pseudanabaena sp. UWO311
TCATTTTGAAACAGGATATTACGCTTGTGCTGCATGTGGTAATGTACTTTTTAAATCGGATTCGAAGTTTAAAAGCGATTGCGGATGGCCTTCGTTCGATCAAGCGATTAAAGGCAGTGTTAAATACACACAAGACTATAGTTTTGGAATGGTGCGCACTGAAGTTACTTGTGCGAAGTGCGACGGACATTTGGGACACGTTTTCGACGACGGGCCAAGCGAAACAACAGGTAAACGTTTTTGCACCAATTCTGTTTCGATAGTTTTTGTACCAGCAAAAGAAAAATTATGAATTATCCAATAAATAAAACCGAACAAGAGTGGCTTGCGGAGTTGGGACCGGAGCGTTATAAAATTTTAAGAGGTAAAGGAACAGAGTTTCCGCACAGTGGCAAGTACAATTTGCATTTTGAATCCGGTACGTATGTTTGCGGAGCTTGTAAAACGCCTTTGTTTGAAAGCGCATCGAAGTTTAACGCGCATTGCGGCTGGCCGTCGTTTGATGCGTCGATTCCAGGGAAGGTGGCGTATGTGGAGGATCGTTCGCATGGGATGATACGCACGGAAATATTATGTGCGAGTTGTGGTTCGCATTTAGGACACGTTTTTGATGACGGGCCGACGGATACCGGAACGCGTTATTGCGTAAATTCGTTGAGTATCGATTTTCTGCGTGAGTGATTGTACCGGAAATCCTGCTTTTTTTCAGGATTTAGGAAGGGAAAAAGCAGATTGAAGGGGAAAGCACGACGGCAAAGCAGCTGTTTTTCCACCGAACGTTTTGCTTTGCCGGCACGCCCAAATAAAAAGAAATCGAAAAGGAAAAACATAAAAAAAGTCGCAATTACTGCGACTTTTAATTTTTTATAGCTTGAGCTTATTTGATGAATTCGATTTTTTGAACTTCTTCGGCATTTACGCTATCGAAGAAACCTTGATCGCTCATCCATTCGTCACTGAACACTTTGCTCATGTAACGCGATCCGTGATCTGGGAAAATTACAACTACATTGCTGTTTTCGTTGAATTCGCCTTCTTCGGCATATTGTTTAACGGCTTGCATCACGGCGCCGCTGGTATAGCCAACAAACAAACCTTCTTGCTTGGCGATTTCACGGGTCATGTGTGCACTTTCCTCGTCGGTTACTTTCATGAAGTGGTCGATAGAATCGAAATCAGTTGCTGTAGGAATCAGGTTTTTACCAAGGCCTTCAATGCGGTACGGATAAATTTCGTTTGGATCGAGTTCTTTGGTTTCGTGGTATTTTTTGAGTACCGAACCGAAAGCATCAACGCCTAAAATTCGGATATTTGGATTCTTTTCTTTAAGGAATTTCGCTGCGCCGGAGATTGTTCCACCCGTTCCGCTACAGGCAACAAGATGCGTTATTTTACCGCTCGTTTGCTCCCAAATTTCGGGACCCGTTGATTTGTAATGCGCATCGATGTTGAGTTGATTGAAGTATTGATTGATATAAATACTTCCTTTAGTTTCCTGATGTAGTCGTTTAGCGACGTTATAATACGAGCGTTCGTCGTCGGCAGAGACGTGTGCGGGGCAAACGTACACTTTAGCGCCGAGGCTTCGCAACATATCGATTTTATCTCGAGAAGATTTCGAAGATACTGCCAATATGCAGCTGTACCCTTTAATAATGGATACCATTGCTAAACTAAAGCCCGTATTTCCTGAGGTAGTTTCGATGATGGTGTCGCCAGGATTTAATATTCCTTGGCGTTCAGCCTCTTCGATTATGTAAAGGGCGATTCGGTCTTTCGTTGAATGACCGGGGTTAAAAGCTTCGACCTTTGCGTAAAAATTACCTGTAAAAGACTTTGTTAATTTATTCAATTTAATTAGAGGAGTATTCCCTATTAAACCCAATACGTTATCGTAAGCTTTTATGTCTTCTTTCATAAATTATAATTCAAAGTAGCCGGCAATTCTGTCAAAAAACCAGTCTTTAAAACATCTGCAAATGTAGCAAATTTATTTATCCTAATTTTTTATTCCTTCTAAATCTAATAAAAAAGCGAATTCTCGAGCAACCTCTTTAAGTGCATCGTATCTTCCAGAGGCTCCGCCGTGTCCAGCATCCATATTTGTGTAAAAGTATAACTTGTTTTGATTCGTTTTCAATTTTCTGAGTTTTGCGACCCATTTTGCGGGTTCAAAATACTGGACTTGTGAGTCGTGAAAGCCTGTTGTGATTAGCATATTCGGGTAATCTTTGGCAGTAACGTTATCGTATGGCGAATAGGATTTCATGTAATCATAGTACATTTTTTTGTTCGGATTACCCCATTCGTCGTATTCTCCAGTTGTTAACGGAATTGTCTCGTCGAGCATGGTTGTTACTACATCTACGAAAGGTACTTGCGCTATAATTCCGTTGTATAAATCGCCTGCCATATTTGCAATTGCTCCCATCAAAAGTCCGCCAGCGCTTCCACCTTCGGCATATAAATGCTTATTTGAGGTGTATTCTTGTTGGATTAAGAATTCGCTACATGCAATAAAATCGGTAAACGTATTTTTTTTGTGAAGTAATTTACCTTTTTCGTACCATTCTCTTCCTAGGTCTTCTCCTCCGCGCACATGCGCGATAGCGTAAATAAAACCGCGGTCAAGCAAGCTTAATCGTACAGTTGAAAAATAGGCGTCGAGAGTCATCCCATACGAGCCGTATGCGTATAAAAGCGTTGGATTAGTGCCGTCTTTCTTAATATTTTTAGAGTAAACCATTGAAATCGGAACTTTCGTGCCGTCATTAGCGGTTGCCCAAACACGTTCCTCAACGTAATTGTTCTTATCGAATTTACCGCCTTGTACTTCTTGCTCCTTCAGAACTTTACTCTGACGCGTTTCCATATTAAAATCGATTACGGATGCGGGCGTAAGTAACGATTGATAGCTGTATCGCAAGGTTTTAGTATCGAAATCAATATTGGTAGTTGTATAGGCTGAGTATGTTTCGGAAGTAAACGGCAGGTAGTAATCGGTTTTGGCCGACATCCCTAGAATTCGAATTTGCGTTAAACCGTTTGAACGTTCTGAAATTACGAGATAGTCTTTAAAAACATCAATTCCTTCGAGAAGAACGTTTTCGCGATGACCAATAAATTCTTTCCACGACTCGGATTTGGTGTCTGCCACAGAACACACCATTACTTTAAAGTTTGTTGCTTTGTCTTTATTGGTGAGAATGTAAAATTTATCATTGAAGTGCGAAATGGAATATTCAATACCTCTTTTTCGCTTTTGGAAGATTTTGAATTTCCCATTAGGATTGTTTGCATTGAGTAATCGGTATTCTGTTGTTAGTGTACTTCCTGAGACAACGTAAATGAATTCCTGTGATTTTGATTTTTCGATATCCAAATCAAACGTTTCGTCTTTTTCTTCGTAAATCAGTTCATCTTGCTCAGCAGCAGTTCCCATTAGGTGTTTCCAAACTTTATTAGATCGCAAGGTTACAGAATCTTTGGTAGTGTAGAAAAGCGTTTTACTATCAGCAGCCCAAACCACTTGTGGATTAACTTGCTTGATTTCGTCTTGTAAAATTTCGCCTGTTTCTAAATTTTTAATTCGTAGTGAATAAATCCGTCTTCCAACAATATCTACACAAAAGGCGGCGAATTTATTATCAGGTGAAATACTCATTCCAGAAAGTGAAAAATAGGAGTAACCATCTGCCATTTGATTACAATCGAACATAATTTCTTCTGCTGCTTCGAGCGATTCTTTCTTTCGCGAGTGGATCGGATAGCTCTTTCCTTTTTCAGTTCTGGTGATGTAGAAATAGCCGTTGAATTTATAAGGAACTGAAGCGTCGTCTTCTTTAATTCTTCCTTTCATTTCTTCAAAAAGGCGACCTTGGAAATCTTTTGTATGTGCGGTTTCAGCCTCAAAAAACGCATTTTCGTTATTTAGATACGCAACTACTTCCGGATTTTCGCGCTCGTTTAACCAGTAATACGGATCGATACGAACATCCTTATGTTTTTCCAATTTATACGGAACTTCTTTAGCTACAGGCGGTTGATTCATTTTTTTTGGATTAGATTGTTGTGCAAAGCCGGCAATGATACCCGTGAACAAAAATAGGAATGAAATAGGATTTCGGAAGTGCATTTTTTAATTTTAAAAGTACGGCAATTTAGTACATTTGGTGCGATAAAAGTGATAGTTATGTTTGGAGATTTGATGAATAAATTGAAGGAAACGCAAGATAAAATGAAAGCTGCGCAAACAGCGATTGCTGCGTTTGAAATCAAAGAACAATCAACCGACGGATCGGTACAAATAGTAATGTCTGGAAATGGCATTGTTAAAGATTTAAAACTTGCAGATACTGCTTTAGCAGACGTTGAAATGCTCGAAGATTTGCTGCTCGTTACACTAAATAAGGCAACTGAGGCTGCTAGAAAGTACGAAAAGGAAGTTTTAGATAACGCTACACGAATCGACATGCCCGTAATACCAGGTATGGAAGATTATTTTAAACCGTAAGTAGCTGTGGTTTATTTTCTAGACTCGCTTAAGCGAAACCGGAATTTAAGAAATCATCGGAATTTTGGGGATAAAAACTCAAAAGACAGCTCGCGTTAATGAATAATTTATTGATCCTCTGAATCTTTATTTGAAAATTCGCAATTATTACCGTGAGCAAACATAATGGATTAAATAATTCTTAATTTCGCGAAATCGCTTCACAATTATTTGAAGCAGTTTTAAAGCTATGAGCGAAAACGCATCTTTCGATATTGAAGTCATTAAAGCCGCGACTTCAAAGATAAATCAGGTTGATTTTGAGTCTGTTTCGTTTGGTTCCACTTTTTCCGATCACATGTTGCAGTGTGATTTTAGAAATGGCGCTTGGGAAAAGCCTGTAATAAAGCCTTACGAACCTTTTCTTATTGATCCTTCGGCGAAAGTTTTCCATTACGGACAAGCTATTTTTGAAGGTTTGAAAGCGTATCGTGATACGGCAGACAAGCTTTGGTTGTTCAGGCCTGATCAAAACTTTGAACGTTTTAATAAATCGGCAGTACGAATGGCGATGCCCGAAGTTCCGAAAGACGTTTTTATTGAAGGATTGAAACAACTTTTAAAAATCGATCAACTTTGGGCGAAAGGCGGAATTGGAAATTCACTTTATATACGTCCGTTTATGATTGCCATTGGTAGCGGCGTTATTGCAGCACCAAGCACACAGTATCGATTTATGATTTTGTTATCCCCTGCCCGCTCCTACTATTCTGGTCCTGTGAAAGTCATTATTAGTGAATATTACAGTCGAGCGGCGAACGGCGGAATTGGCGCGGCAAAAGCAGCAGCTAATTACGGCGCGCAATTTTATCCGACTAAGCTAGCGAATGAGAAAGGCTTTCAGCAAATCATTTGGACAGACGATGCCACCCATGGATTTATGGAAGAATCGGGAACTATGAACGTTTTTTTTCGCGTAAACGATACTTTATTAACTGCTCCGGCAACAGAAAGAATTCTAGACGGAGTTACAAGAAAAAGTATTATTCAATTGGCAGAAGATAACGGAATGGCAATCGAAGTTCGACCAGTTACTGTAGCGGAAATTGTTTCGGCAGCAAAAAACGGAACATTGAAAGAAATTTTTGGAGCAGGAACAGCAGCTGTTATTAATCCGATTGTTGGATTCGGGTATAGAGACGATTACTACGAACTTCCAGAACTAACTGATTCATTTGCTTTGAAATTAAAATCACAAATAATTAATATTCAGTATAAAAATTCTGATGATCCGTACAATTGGACAGTGGAAGTTCCGTTACAATAAGATCTTTTCGATATTGGGTTTGAAGTAATTTGGGCCTTTTAAAACTTTGCCATCTTCACGGTAAATCGGTTCGCCGTTATCGTCGAGTTTACTCATGTTGCTTCGCTGAATTTCTTGAAAGACCGCTTCAATTTTTTCTTGAAGCCCGTGTTCGATTATGGTTCCGCAAAGAATGTAAAGTAAGTCGCCTAGTGCATCGGCAACTTCTACAAGGTCGCCTTTTTGAGCAGCTTCCAGATATTCTTCATTTTCTTCTTTTAGCAATTCAAACCGTAATTTTATTTTTTCTGGCGATAGTGCAACAGTAGGTTTTTCGGCATAACCTAGCTTATAAGCGGTATGAAATGCTTGAACCGCTTTAATTTGTTCTTTCATTAGGATGGATTTATGATGCAAGATAATTTGCAATGCCGACTTTTAACTATTTTTGTTGAAAATTTTTAAACGAATGTTTTCAACAGGTCAACTTATTTTCGCGGCTCTTTTTGTTATTGCTTTTACGATTGTAATGGTTGTA
>CALRVY020000166.1:0-6312 GCA_943371725.1 Pseudanabaena sp. UWO311
AGTATCATCACGCCGTACATGCGTCCGTTAACCGATTTAGTAGTTGGCTATTTAGAACATCAAGGATTTACCGTAATCGATTCCATTGCATTGGAAATTCCAGATAATTTGGAAGTTGCCGCGCAAAATCCAATGAATTTATTGGACATATCCGAACGTTTAAATATCGCTGGAGCCGATGTTGTGGTAGCCTCTGCTTGCGTGCAAATGCCTTCGTTGGAAGCAATCGATCTGCTGCAACAAAAACTCGGATTACCTGTTACTAGTGCTGCCGTTTCGACTACTTACGAAATGATGAAAGCGTTGGGGATCGAACGCAAATCTACTTTAGGTGGTGCGTTGCTATCGGGCAAATACTGACAAAATAGTTGTATTTATTCGCAATAGAATAACATTCGCGTAAAGCAAATTTTAAAAAGGGCAGCGAACTTTACTAAAAAATAGTTGCCATGAATCCATTGTCTTACGCCGAATTAAATTCCGATATAGAGAACATCATCGCTATTAACAACAGCGACGATTACGACGATAATTTGTTTGATTTCGACTTCGACTACGATCCAAACGAGATGTACTTCGAATTGAAGGATCAATCAGATCTATAATTTCATTTCAAGTAAAGAGCGAGATGTCGGTTTATTTTATTTTCTAAGATATTTCTTCTTAAAATTGTTTACTATTGCTTCAAATTGAAGTACATAGACATGCGTTTACTCTATCTCGCATTAATTGCAATAACACAAATTGGCTTTTCTCAAAAGATTGAAAGCAGTACGCCTTCACTGAAAAAAATAGATAGCTTAAAAGTCGTTTTGCGCCAATCTAAAATAGCAAATAAAGATCGGATAGCGTATTATCTGGCCCAAGACTACCGCTTCATTAACGCAGATAGTGCTTCACATTATGCGCTTTTAGCCGAAAAATGGGCTGGGAAGCATCCCAAAAAACTAAGTGTTATATACCAACTTTTGGGAAACATTAAAAAAGTAAGTGCCGACTACACAAGTTCGGCGAAGTATTTCAAACTTTCAATTCAAAAAGCAAAAATTGCAAAAGATATTCCACAGGAAATTGCTGCCTTGAACGACTATGGAATTATGCTCGAAAATCGGAGTCAGTACTCCGAAGCGCTCGATTTATACGTAAAAGCCTTACGACTCAGCGAAAAGCAAAACGATTTAATCGGAGCTGCAAATGCCCAACTCAATATCGGATTTGTGTATTTAAGCCAAGATGAAATCGACGAAGCGTACACGTGGTTTAAGAAATCGCTCGCCAACAGCATTAAAGCAAAATACACTAAAGGAGAGGCCTGGAATTACAGCAATATTGCGATTGTACTCGACCGTAAAGGTTTGTATGAAGAGTCGCGTAAATACTATTGGAAAGGTGCTTCATTTGTAGATAAAGAGAAAAACAAGCGCGAATATTCTCGTATCTATTTCAACATTGCTAATACCTATAAATCGGAACGAAAGTACAGAGAAGCTTCGTTTTATTTCGTTAAGTCTCTGGAATTAAAACGTTTGTTTAATGATCCATTCGATTTGTCGTCAACATTATCGAAGTTAAGTGTCTGCTGTCGGAAAACAAATGAACTTCAAAAAGCAGTTGCTTACGCAGAAGAATCGTTAGTTATGGCGCGGAAAGCAGAATCATCTGATCTGGAAATCAGCGCATTAATGTCGCTCTCGGAAGCATACGAAGCCGTAGGCGATTACAGAAAAGCACTCTCGTACGAAAAGCAAATTCCGGATTTACAAGACGCGCTTTACAACGAAGAAAAGCTGGAAAAACGCACCGATATGATTGCAAAATACGAGTCGGAAAAGAAAGCGCAGGAAAACAAATTGCTCAAACAAAAAGCCGACTTAGCCGCGGCTACGCTCCACAAAAAAAATCTAACCATCGTAACGTTTTCCCTAGTTATTGCGTTGGTGCTGGTCGTGCTTTTGTCGGTGTATCTGCAATCGCGCAAGAAAGGAAAACTAAACGCCTTACTCGTACAACAGAAAACGGAGATCGAAACTAAAAATTCGTTGCTGGAAGAAGCTGTTTTCGAGAAAAATAATCTGATGAATATCGTTGCGCACGATTTGCGAGCGCCTCTCGATAAGGTAAAAGGATTGACGGATTTGCTGCGAGATGTCGACACCGATCCGGAAACACAGCAACAGTGTTTGGATTTAATTACTGTTGTAACCGACCAAGGACGCCGCCTTATCGACGATCTGTTATGTCTGAGTAAGGCCGAATCGACCGATTTCGTTGTGGAAAAATCTGAAGTTTCAACACGACCGTTCTTGGAAAATTTAGCCAAAACTTATCAAATGCAAGCGCAGGAAAAGGGAATCACGTTGCTTTGCGAAGCGATTGAAAGCACTTTTTATACAGACACCGACAAGCTACAACGCATTTTAGACAACCTGATTTCCAATGCTTTAAAGTTCTCGCCAAAGGAAAAGAGCGTCTGGATTCGCTTTTCAGAACGCAACGATGCATGGATTTTCTCAGTTCGCGACGAAGGACCGGGCATTAGTACCGCCGATCAAGCAAAGTTGTTCCGTAAATTTCAGAAGTTGAGCGCACGTCCAACCAACGGCGAAGCGTCGACAGGTTTAGGTTTAGCTATCGTTAAGCAACTGGCAGAGCGATTAAACGGCAGAATCGAAGTAGCAAGCACCTTAGGCGAAGGAACCACTTTTTCTCTGATTTTAAAGAAGTAGTTTTTATTTGGGGGTGCCGGCGGTGCAATCGTACCGCTTCGGATATATTCGATAAGTACTATAATTCATCAAAGAAAGCTTTTTGATGAAGATGACACGAAGTCTAGCTTCTAACTTCTATTTTCTAGCTTCTCAAAAAGCCTTTGACAAGCTCAGGAACCGACGAATTGTGGGTTGGGTGGGAAAATGAAACGTTAAGTGGTAAATTCATTGAAGTCTAGCTTCTAACTTCTATTTTCTAGCTTCTAAAAAAGCCTTCGACAAGCTCAGGCACCAGCCTTCGACAGGCTCAGGCTCCGACGATACTTGGGTTCGGGTGGGAAAATGATACGTAAATTGGTAAAATCATCGAGTCTATTCCGATAGCTATCGGAACTCGTGTCTATCCCGATAGCTATCGGGACTAGCTTCTAAAAAAAAATTGCCTTCAACAAACTCACGTACCAGCTTTTTAAGCGCACAGAAAACACTGAACCTCACAGAATTTTGCGCAATAGGGTACCGTTGAGGAAAACACAGAACGTATCAAGCCACCAAAAAATCGCACTAGCCTTCGACAAGCTCAGGCACCGACGAATTGTGGGTTGGGTGGGAAAATGAAACGTTAAGTGGTAAATTCATTGAAGTCTAGCTTCTAACTTCTATTTTCTAGCTTCTCAAAAAGCCTTCGACGCGCTCAAGCTCCAACGAAACAAGGGTTCGGGAGGTTAATAGAAACGTTAAGTGGTGAAATCATCGAGTCTAGCTTCTAGCTTCTAAAAAAAATCCGACTTCGACTAGCTCCGGTCGCTAGATTATACGAAACGCTGCCCTCAACAAGTTTACGCACAGCCGGGCGCACACTATTTTTCAAAGTTTACCCTTTGTTTCCCTTCAACTAAACGAATTCACAACCTTCTTTCTTGATCGAGCACAAAAAAAATCGGTAAGTACGCGAACTCACATGAAGTGATTTCTATACGTACGTACCGAAATTTTAAACAACTCTTTTAGTCGAGTCGAAATGCTTTACAGTTTTTTAGCCGCTGTATTTGATATCTTTGCGAGACGTTTCTTTAAATCGCCCATTAATTCCGTAAGTGCACTGTCGCACATCGGAAGTATTTTTTCCGGACTAATAACTGGAACTCCGCCTACCATCATTCCGGTTTTTTTCGAACGCTCGTTTTCTACAAAAGCAAAAACTTTTTCACCTTTTTTATTGTAAAGTGCCATTCGGGTAGTTGCACGTATTTTTACGGTCGACGTTCCGCCAATACCAAAACCTTTTTCAAAAGCAAAAGTTATGTACACAAACATAACGCCATCGGCTTTGTCTGAAAACATGTCAGCCATCGCCTTTTCGTTCGCTTGACCCATAAATCCTTCATAAATATACTTGTAGTCGCCGTACATTAAATAGTCGCGTGCCTCGTACTTTTTTAAATCGTACTTCGGTGTAAAATTGCGGTAAGCTTCGTTTTTAAGTACTTCCGACTCTGGCAGCAAATCAAAAGGTAAAACCGTAGCGTATTGTTCAAAGAAATTTGTGTGGAACTTATCTAAAAGAGGAGTTAGATTGAAATCCGGATTGTCGCGAAGTTCAAAAACTTCTTTTAAAAGCCCCTCACTGCCAATTCCAAGATCTTCAAATTCGACCATTTTATTGGCGTAAAACGTCACTACAGCTACTTTCTTTTTTTGAGCAAAATTACTGCTGGTAAATGCAAAAAACACAGCAAGTGATAGATAAAAATACTTCATGGATTTATTATTTTAGTTGCACAAATGAAGTGAAATTAAATCGTTATCTAATTAAAAATGGAATAATTTATAGTTTTTTGGGCGCTCCCCTTCCCTGCCAACTCCAGCCCAGGGTCAGGCTTTCCGTTCCAACCCGCTTGTTTATTGCCGTTTGCGGTTCGTTGGTATCGGCTTCTTACAGTCGCCAATCCCAACTGCCGCGCACAGCCAATAAACCGCACGGGGTTTCCACTGCAATCCTTAGCGCGGGCAATCGTTACCGTACGTAAGTGCTCTCTATTAATCGTTTATAAAATTCGCTCTTTGGCCAACTTCAAAATCATTTCAAACTGTTGCTCGCGCGTTAAGTTCGAATTATCGATTTCAATGGCATCGGCAGCTTTCAATAAAGGCGAATCGGTTCTGCTGCTGTCAATGCTATCGCGTTCAACCACGTTATCGTAAATTTCTTGGTAACTTACGCTTTCGCCTTTTGCGGTCAGTTCGTCGAACCGGCGTTTGGCTCGTACTTCTGCGGCGGCAGTCACAAAAAGTTTTAACTCGGCTTTCGGAAAAACTACCGTACCGATATCGCGACCATCCATTACAATCCTTTTGTCGTGTCCCATCTTCTGTTGTTGTGCAACTAGAAGTCGTCGAACTTCAGATACAGCTGCAACGGTACTTACTTGCGCACTAACTTCCATCGTTCTGATTTGATCTTCGACGTTCACGTTGTTAAGATACATTTCTGCAAAACCCCGCGTTTCATTAAACACAAACTTTAATGATATCTGGTTAAGCGACTGTATTAGAGCTTCTTTGTTAAAATTGGCATTTGTAATAAATCTGTTATTCATCGCAAACAACGCAACGGCTCGATACATAGCTCCGGTATCTACGTACACATAACCCAGTTCTTTTGCTAACTGTTTCGCCATGGTGCTCTTGCCCGTCGACGAATGTCCGTCGATTGCAATAATGATTTCGTTTGCCATTATCGTTCTTCTCCTAAATTAATTGTTAAGCCAAATAAAGAGCTGTTTGCAGCTAATGTGTATCGTGCGTAGGAATAATCGAGCTTCATACGCCCCATTTTAAGTCCGAAACCTACGGAAAGTCCAGAGAAATTTCGTTGTTCGATCAAGCGTAATTCTTCTGCGCGTCGGAAGTTGTAACCAAGTCGGATATTGAAACCTTTTTTTGGGAAAAGTTCTGCTCCAAAAATCACGTGACGAAGAGCATTGTTAAAAAAGGAAACGCGTTCGGGAGTTGATCCACCATCGAGGTTTCCCTCAGCTCGAGCGGGATTAGAAAACGCGACTTCCCATTGTTGCAAATTTTCTAAGGTTAAATGCCATCGAATCGGAACATTTTCAAGTTCTTGTGAAATTCCTGCAATAATTTCGAAAGGCAATGGCTCGCGTTCGCCGGCGTAGGTGGTAAATTGCGTTCCCATATTTCGGAGCACAAGCGCATAGTTTATGTCGTTATCCTCGTCTATGTAAATAGCACCAATATCAATTGCACCGCCTATACTGTTGTATGTTTCTAAGGTTGAAGTAATTAACTTGGCGTTCGCTCCAATATACAAATCAGTACGCGGTACATTAAAAGAATATCCCAAACTCAAGGACGCTTCGCTTCCAGTAAAATCGGCAGTACGAACACCATTTTCATCATAGCCTTCGAAATTACCGTAGTTTATGTAGTTAATGCCAGCGTGAAAGGTTTGCACATGTCGGTCGTAAGTATATGCATAAGCCGCTGTTCCGTAGGCTACTTCGCCGAATAAATTACCGTAATTCATTGCCAAACGCTGATCCATTTCTTCGTTTATCACAGCAGGATTAAAGTGAGCTGA
>CALRVY020000167.1:0-6306 GCA_943371725.1 Pseudanabaena sp. UWO311
AGCGAAAAGCCCACAGGTTTGGCGAGTTGTGCGCACGGTATTTTGGTGGCGACCAACGGAAGCCAAACAAAATAGCTGTGCAAACCCTTGCCAAACCGCGGACTTGCAGCGAATAGCAGGAATAGCTTCTAAAAGAAATTAGTCCAAAATTTGCTGTACTTAACTTGGAAATTGATCAGGGAAATTGATAAAAAAAACCGACTCGAGAGTCGGCTTTTGAAATATTATTAACCTGAGTTCGATTAAAAAAATTGCAGTCAGAAAACAGATAAATGGTTGACCACAAGGCAGAATTGTTTTGGGATACTGTAGTATCGCAAAAAATTCTAACGAAGTAGGCGACCGTTTATCTGTTTAGCGTCTGGGTCGTTCAAATCTAACGAGACTATATTTTGCAATTTATTCATTTTCAGCGTTCTGACAAAGATTTTTAATTGAACTCAGGTTATTAGTGTTTTTGGAGTGCACAACCTTCGTCCACGTAATCTTGGAGATACTGAAAACGCTGCGTTAATGAACCTTTAGAGGTAATTTGTGCGCGAGCCAAAATACCGTCGGCGTCGTTATTAAAAAAAGCCGGGATGATGTTCTCGATGAACATTTCGCCAAAACCTTCCGTAGCATCTTTGGGTAGTTCGCAGGGCAAATTGTCGATAGACATTACGGTTATCGCTCCGGGATGTTTAAAATCAACTTCTGAACCTGTAAACGGTAAATATCCAAAGAATGGATTGGCGATGGTACTGGCTTTTATGGTGCAGGCAATTGGCCCGTCGACGTCGCAGGAAATATCTGCAACAACTTTTATTTTATTAGAAGGCGCGTTTAATAATTCGCGACTCAATATTTCTGGATTTTGATTTGCGTGAAAATGCCCTGCCATATAAACGTCGGCAACTTTAGAAAAGCGCTCAAAATCAGAGGTGTAGATTTCGGGTGTTTGGTAAAAATCTGCTTTATTAGCTTCTTCACCATCGATTCGTTTGTAGTAATCGGTTACATCTAACTGAACGTAAACAGGTTTGTCGTATTGTTTGGTAAGGAAATCGGAAACGCTAATTTTCTTAATCTTGGCCATTTGCAAAACATCTTCGATTCCGTTTGCTACTTTTCCGTGACCCGTAAGAACAATTTTTATATTTGGCAAAATCAGCCGTTTTATGCGTTCATCTAGTGCTTCTTTACACGAGAGCGATTCGGCTTTTGGCAATTCAAACAATTCGTATTTCATGCCAAAAGCTCGTAAACCATTGTATGCGCCAACAATACCGGCGTAACGACCGAAACCAATAAGTCGTTTGTTCTGTGCGTTCACTAAAGTTTCGTGATCGTACAAGTCGATATCCTTTTGCAAAATAGCTTGTAACAACTTTCTGTTGTGCGGTTGCTTTTTGATTGTGTGTGAAAAGAAGAAATATTTTTTATTGGGAAGTAAAGAATCGACAGGAATTTCTTTGACGCCGAAAAGTACATCACAATCCGATAAATCGGTGGTAACTTCAAAACCAGCATCGCGGTATTCTTGGTCTGAAAAAACACGAATATCGGATGCTTCAATCGCAAATTCGAGGTTGGGATATTGTTCTTGCAAACGTTTTAAAGCCCCTGGACTAAAGACGGCGCGTCTGTCTGGAGGCGATTTTCTTTCTTTAATAATTCCGAATTTCATAGCAGTAATCAAAATTCTTTGTTGTGTTGTTGTTGTTCTATTAAATTCCTTGATCGATTTTTAAAAAATTAACGAAATCGTTGTAGTTTAGAATTTACTAACTTTAGGAATTTAATTTGTTACAAATATAACATCGTTCCCTGACAACGCAAGCAAAGCCGAAAATATTTCAACTTAAAGCGGTTCATAAATAATTTTCTTTAGCTATAAATGCATTCTTGCTACTGCTATATTTGTTGCAATTGCTCCCCTATTTATGAAGTACTTTAGTTTGTTGATGCTGGTTTTGATGATAAGTTGTGTTGGCGATGCCCGCGATCGACTCGGTAATTCCGACGAGGAACAACCTTTTCAAGTGTCATTCAGAAGTTTAACGAAGCAATACAAAGACGAAAAATCTGATGCTGTTGAACGATTTTTCGAAAAATATTGGATTCCAAATCAGGTTAGCGGTGCATTTTTGGTTGCAAAAAATGGCGAAATTATTTACGAGGCATACCGCGGCTGCAGCAGTTTCGAGCGTCGGGATTCCATAAAGTCGGAAACGCCTATTCACATCGCTTCCGTATCGAAAGTACTTACTGCTGCTTTAATCATGCGATTAAAAAACGAAGGATTACTGCAATTAGACGACGATATAGCAAAATATTTGCAACCCTTTCCGTACTCAGGGATGACCATTCGACATTTGTTAACGCACCGAAGTGGTTTAGCAAATTATGCCTATTTGTGTGATGAAAAAGAGATATGGGACAAGCGAAATAGATTAAAAAACAGCGATGTTTTGGCTATCTTCAACAGGTTTTCGATTCCGTTGCAAGGTGGTATTGGTAAGCGGTTTGCGTATTGCAATACTAACTACGTTTTTTTGGCGTTAATTGCCGAAAAAGTGGGGCAGAAAAGTTATCCTGATTTGATGCAAGAGTACATTTTTAAACCTTTGGGAATGAAACATTCGTTTGTTATGACCGATGATTTAGATAAAGAAGCTGTTTGCCAATCGTATAAAGGAAACCGAATGCGTTTGGCTTTTGATCATTTAGACGACACTTACGGAGACAAAAACATTTACTCGACACCGCGCGATTTGCTACTTTTTGATAAAGCTACTTATTCCGACGATTTTTTTACCGATGCCGACAAGCAAGAAATTTATCGAGGCTACAGCTATGAAAACCGCGGCACTCGAAATTACGGAATTGGCATTAGATTATACGAATGGAAAACGGGCGAAAAAATGTACTACCACAACGGCTGGTGGCACGGAAATACCAGCTCGTATGTGACGTTGCGTAAAGATTCGGTTTGCATCATTGCGTTGTCTAATAAATACAGCAAAGTACCTTATCAATCTTTTAAGCTGGCGTCGTTATTTGGCGATTACCCGATTGACGGCGATACGGGCGAATAAACTTGTATGCTGCCAAAAGAGGCACTATATTTGCAGGCTCGAATTTACTTGGGGTCGACTGGTTTTGACAGCAAGTTGAATTGGAAAATAAGCACGTCGAGAACTGGAGTAATTCTCGTTAATAAAAGGCTTCACACTTTTATACGGCGAAGGAAACTACGCTCTTGCTGCATAATCTGAAGTTTAGTAAGATTAGCCTCGTCCTACCAGGTAGGAAAGCAGGATTTACCTCAAAAGCCTTGGTTTGTGGCATTTGATTCAGGTAAATCGTAAAAATAAACCTAGATGTTGCGATGCTTCTAAGCGACATCGAAATAACAGAAGCTAAGTGTTCGGTGGCGGTTACCGGCCAAGCCAAACATCGAAAATCCAAGCGGTAAATAAGCGTGTAGAAAGTTTTTTGGTTGCTTGTTTGGACCCGAGTTCGATTCTCGGCGACTCCACAAAAAAGCGGTATTGCTAGACGATACCGCTTTTTTATTTGAAAAGCCAAGAACGACGGCGAAAATCGTACGTGTTAAACCGAATTTCGACTAAAAAATAAAATAGCTTCCTAATTTCATTCACTCATTTTAAGGAGCGATTTAACGGCTTCGTTTGTTGCGTTAGACCTGAGTTCGATTTAAAAATGGAAGTCAGATAGCACATAAATAGTTGATTACAATACAGATTTGTTTTGGGCTTCTGTAGTATCGCAAAA
This sequence comes from Pseudanabaena sp. UWO311, assembly GCA_943371725.1. Lineage (GTDB taxonomy): Bacteria > Bacteroidota > Bacteroidia > Flavobacteriales > Flavobacteriaceae > Flavobacterium. The sequence goes on from CALRVY020000167.1 coordinate 3,781, forward strand.
AATCAAACGAAGTAGGGATCCGTATATCTGTTTAGGGTGGAAGTTGTTCCTTTCCATTGCTATTTGATTTCATAATTTGTTCATTTCAAGCGTTCTGACAAAGATTTTTAATCGAACTCATGCGTTAGGGATAGTAGCGGAAATGAAAGCCCGCTGTTTGCTGCTTTTGCGCAGAGGTGACGGCGACCACAGAAGCCGGCGCAACTGCTGCAAAATGCCAAAACAGCGGGTTTGAATTGTAGTGGATAGCCCGACGGCGCCGGAGGAACGACCCGCCGTAACGCCCAAAAGAAACGATAAATAAAAGTTAAACTATGATTTATCGATAGTATTACTATTAATTTCGCGCTTAAATAATTTGATTATGCACGAACTAATATCAAATATTCGGTTGCAGGTTAATCAAAAAACCTTTGTAAAAGATCCGGAAACTTCGGAATTGGGGAAAAACCTAATTCGCGAGAGCATCCTGCTTATCGATGAAATTGGTTTTGAAAATTTCACTTTCAAAAAACTGGGAGAACGTCTCAAATCAAATGAGAGTTCCGTTTATCGATACTTTGAAAACAAGCACAAGCTTTTGGTTTATTTGACAAGTTGGTATTGGTCGTACCTTGAATACCGTTTGGTTTTTGCAACAAATAACATCACAGATCCGCGCGAGCGATTGCGAATTGCCATAAACATTGTTACCGAAAAAGTACTTGATGATTCTGAAACGGCGCATATCAACGAGTCGATTTTGAGTCGCATCATCATTTCGGAATTCTCTAAAGTGCTGCATACCAAAGAAGTAGATCAAGAAAACAAGGAAGGTTTTTTCTTGATATACAAACGACTTAATGCGCGGATTGTTTCGATAATTCAAGAAATAAATCCGGATTATGCTTTTGCTGAAAGTTTGGTTTCGACCGTAATTTCAGGTGCTTTACAACAACATTTTTTAAACGAGCATCTCGATTGCTTGTGTAGTATTTCCGAGGAAAAATCAGTTTCAGAATTCTATATCCATTTGATCACCAAAACAATTCAAAATTAATATGACGCCATTAAAAAGACTTTTCAGTATGTTGGAATTGGATCGCAAAGACGTGGTTCAAATTTTTGCGTACGCCATTATCGCCGGTTTGATATCGCTTTCGTTGCCTTTGGGTATTCAGAGTATCATTAACTTTCTGCAATCGGGTCGTGTGAGCGCATCTTTGGTTGTGTTGATTATTGTAGTTGTTATTGGAGTAGCATTGGGAGGCTTAATGTCGCTCATGCAGCTGCGCATTACTGAAAACTTGCAGCAAAAAATCTTTATCCGCTCGTCGTTTGATTTTGCAGCGCGCCTACCGAAAATAAAGTTTACGGAAATTTATAAGGTTTACGCGCCTGAATTAGCGAATCGTTTTTTTGATACGCTATCAATTCAAAAAGGAATTTCAAAATTATTGCTTGATTTTTCGGCAGCTATTTTACAGATTACGTTCGGTATGATCTTACTTTCCTTGTATCATCCCTACTTTTTACTGTTCGGAATTTTATTGTCGTTACTGTTATATTTAATATTCAAATTTTCTTACAAAAGAGGCTTAAATACTTCGATGTACGAATCAAAATACAAGTATAAAGTTGCGGGTTGGCTTCAAGAAATTGCGCGAAACAATTATAGTTTTAAGAAATTTCAACACTTTTCTTTTGCTATGGAAAAGAATGATAAGCTAACAGCAGAGTATCTGATTTATCGCGAAAAGCACTTTAAGGTGGTTCAATCGCAGTACGCTCAATTAATTGTTTTTAAGATTGTAATCACAGCAGGATTGCTTTTGGTTGGTGGTTTTTTGGTTATGAATATGCAGATGAACATCGGACAATTCGTTGCTGCGGAAATTATCATTCTATTGGTGATCGGTTCTGTTGAAAAAATCGTAATTGGATTGGAGACGCTGTATGATGTACTTACTTCGGTGGAAAAAATTGGTCAAGTTGCCGATATGGAAATGGAAGAACAGCAAAAATCGGAAATCAATTCGTGTTATACTGAAATCCAATTACAAGCTGAGAACATGGATTATAAATTTCCGGGAACCGATACTTCTGCTTTGCGCGATATAAACTTGATGGTTCAGCAAGGTGAGAAAATTTTCTTGGAAGGAAATAACGGTTCTGGAAAAACAACTTTGATTCGCGTACTTTCTGGCGTTCTGCGACCAACTGGCGGCGCTTTGTACATAAACGATGATACTTACAAGAAACTAAACTTGCAGCAATACCGAAACAGTATTGAGACGATCGTGCAAAAGGAATCGTTTTTTGAAGGCACTATACTAGAAAACATTACATTTAAAGACAAAGACTTAACCGAAGACGATATTCGTTACGCCATCGATGCGGTAAAATTGAAAGATTTGATTAAATCGCTTCCCGACGGTTTAGATACGATGTTAATTCCCGATGGAAAGCAATTTTCATCTTCGGATGCTCAAAAAATCTTGATCGCAAGAAGTATTATTCGCCGTCCGTTGGTGTTGTTTTATGAAG
>CALRVY020000168.1:0-6286 GCA_943371725.1 Pseudanabaena sp. UWO311
CAGCTTCAATATTCGTTTTGAACGTAATGAAACTCCGTATCGCGTGCACAATTTCGCGTTAGCGGTTGTAGCGACATCCTTTTGCAACTCAGAAAAGGCCTTTGCCAAGGAGTTGCAAAAGATATAGCGGAAAACGCGACGGCAGCTGCCCACGCTCGTTTGTCGACCATGAAACAGCTGCCGTAACGCCCAAAAAAAACTAAAATTATTTGCTCTTCAAAGTTATAGGAAGATTGTAAACCGTTCGAACTGCTTTTCCTGATTTTAATCCCGGCTTCCATTTGGTTTTTAGACTCTTAAGTACTTTCACAGCCGACGCTGCTGTACCATAACCCGCGTCTCGCAATACTTTTATGTTGCTCAAACTTCCGTCGGTTTCAACAATAAATGAAACAATGACTTGTAAAGTTTCGCCACTTTCCATTTCCGGACGCTCAAAATTTTGCGCTACATATTTGTAAAACGCTTGTAATCCGCCTGGATATTCAGGCATTTTATCGACCAAAGCCGTAGTAAGGGTTTCGGGCACACTGCTGATTTCTGTACCGCCCGTCGAACCTATGCTCGTAGTTGCTGAAACAGTTCCGGTATCAGTTCCAGTAGCCGATCCCGTTAGATTCGTATCGCCAGTATCAGATGCTGTTGTACTTATCGTCGACGCTGTTGCTGTACTTGCTACGTTAGAAGTTGTAACTTTTGCAAAACCTAAATTTCCTTGTGCTTCGGGAGTGGTAATTTTCTTGGTTTGAACCGCGGGCTTTGGTTTTGGCGTATCATAAACAACTTTTGTTATTTTAACGGTCGTGCCGAAAAGCGGACCTTCAGCCGTATTTGGAACGGTTGATTTACTGCTCTGGCTGGCATAAACGAGTGCCGAAATTCCCAAACCTAAAAATGCTAAGGCTAGAAAAAATGCTTTGACAGTATATTGATTGGAATTTTTTCGAAGCTCATAGGCTCCGTAAGTTTGATTGCGGTTTTCAAAAACCAATTCGATCCACGATCTGCTGATAACGCTTACTGCTCTCATAATAAAAAAATATTTGGTTAGCGTAGTCGTTTTTCATGGGAGTCTTTTTTTACATAACGATAGTGTATTGCGCTTATTGTAAATAATTTGAAGTTTTTTTTACTTTTCTTAAATCTGTTGGTTTTCCAAGAACTTTATTAGTTTTCGTACAGCGATACCCCTGTGGGATAACTCACTTTTTTCTTGTTTTGACATTTCGGCAAACGTTCTGTCGTGCCCATCCGGAACAAACAGCGGATCGTATCCAAAACCGGCTTCACCTCTAGGAGCATCAATAAGGGTTCCAGAAATTTCGCCTGTAAAATAGTGTATTCCGTCGGCCAGTTTTAGTGCGATCACAGTAACAAATCGAGCTTTCCGATTCGTTTCGTTCTTTAAATTTTGTAAGAGCTTTTGCATGTTTGCTTCGGCGTTTCCGTGTTCACCGGCATAGCGCGCAGAAAAAACACCCGGTGCCCCGTTTAAAGCCTCAACTTCCAAACCGCTGTCGTCGGCAAAACCGCAAAAACCGTACTCTCGCGCTAGGAATTCGACCTTCAATAATGCATTTCCACTAAGCGTATTGGCTGTTTCTGGAATATCGGGTACAACTTCCAAATCCAGCAAACTTTTTAAAGTGTATGCTTTTGGCAAAATTTGTGCAATTTCCGCGACTTTATTCGCATTTGCTGAAGCAAAAAAAAGAGTCATTGTCGTCAATTAAGGGATCGGAACAAAAGTAGTTAACTTTTTAGGTGTTGATTTACTTCTAAATTTATACATCAGTAGATTTATTTAATTAGTATTTGGGCGCGCCGGCAAACGAGTCGTCACTTCGCAAAAGAATTACACGCCGTCACGTGTTCCGCTGTATCTTTTTGGCAAAACATCGGTGGAAAATCATAACGCCAAAAAGGATGCCGCTGCACCCGTTCGCGCGGGAAAACAGCACAAGTGAAAAAATGAAAAGAAGTGAAAAAAAAGAAAAAAATGAAAGGAAGCGAATTCCGATAGCTATCGCAAGCGCAATAAAATGGAAAAACGTGTCCTTATGAATTAAGGGCAAAACCTCTGCGAACGCTGTGCCTATGTAGTCCACGGGAATAATTGCGAAGGTAGCCACTTCCCTACTCCCAAAACTACCTAGTTATAGGTATTTTTCATTCCCGCCTAAAAAATCTCACTTCACCCATTTCTACCGCAGTTTTCCCTATTTTCGCTAGATACTTTCAATAAAATGTCCCCAGAAATATTCTCCAACATCAGTAAAATTATAGAGCGCGATAGTAAGTCAACTACCTATAAGTTCGCACTCTTGCGTGGAGTCATCGAGATTATTCAGGACAACTCGCCTTACATCACCTTTTTCGAAAATCGGGTGTATATTCCTACCGGCTTGCTCGTCGAAAAATGGCTGCTGTACTACTACCCTTTATTGCAATCGAAAACGCTCATTCCGCAAATTAATGGAACCACCGATCTGGCCTTTGCCACCGAATTTCGAAAACTTATCGCATACTACGAATCGCGCGGCGGCTTGAGCGCATTTTACAACGACCTGAAAACTAAAGGCATTCCCGAAGGGATTCGTGCCGACTTCACCGCACTCGCTCGGAAAATTCGCGTCACCGTCGTAAACATGCCCATGAAATACATCGGACGCTCGCTATCCGACGAATACTATTCTATTTTTGAACATAAACGACAATCGCTTAGTCGTTCACAAAACCTCGACCTGGAACGCATGATCACCGATTTCGGATCGTTTTCCATACCCGCCGATTATTATGAGGCGTTTAAAATTCTCGGTAGCTTCATGTCCGGACAAGATTCTATTCTCTTTAAATGGGCCGAATTTTCGGTTAACGCCTCCGGAAAACACCTGTCTATGGAACGCGTCTTGAACGAAATTCTCGACTCACCCATCACCGAACGAAATATCGCCGAATCGAAAAAATTATACCGCGATATTTTATCCAAATACGGAACCGTTTACTGCGTGTGGACCGGCAAGAAAATCAATACGTACGACATCGATCACGTTATTCCGTTTTCCGTCTGGAAAAACAACGATTTATGGAACCTTCTCCCCTCCGACTCCAAAATCAACAACCAAAAACGCGATAAAATTCCGGCGCCCGAACTCATCGAAAAACGCAAAGACCTAATCGTCGATTACTGGCAACTCATACACGAAACACAAACCGCACGTTTTCGAAAAGAAATTCAGCTGGCACTTTTGGGTCAGAACGCTTTTTCCGGATGGGAACAACAAGCCATTTCGCGCCTACAAAACAGCTGCGATTACCTGATTGAAGGCCGAGGTTTTGAGCGGTGGATGGTGTGAGGGTTTTGGAGATTCTTAACCATTAATGAGAAACAATATCGTCGGGAATAGGAATTACCTTCATCACGTAATCTTCTGGAAGCATGGCAAAAGATAAGTGTACACCAACTTCGGTCATGGCTAGAAATCTATTCGATGCTGTATAAATAACTTACCTCTTCCCGCACCCACCCACTCATCGGTATTTTTTCCACTAAACGTTAGTAACGTATGCCCTAGCCCCGGTTGCAGCGGCAGCCCGCAAAAAAAGACGGCTGCGTGAAGCGGCGGGTGTGGGCGACCCAAGAAGCCCAACACGTGCCGACTGAACGTGCCGTATTTTTTGAGGACTACAGCGGAAAACGGGAATAGCTTATAAAAAACATGAGTTCGATTAAATATCTTTGTCAGGTCACTTGAAATAAGCCTTTTAACCGTAATGCCATAAAAAATAAACGCACCAATTATAAGCTAACCATTTAAACAGTTGCTTACTTCGTTTTTATATCAAGCTCCCGTTTTAAAAAAATCTTTCAAAAACTAGCGCACCAAACTAAAGTGTCCGCGGATGGGAAGTGCGTTGTTGCCAAAAGTAGCTTCAAACCAATAATCGTTTGCAGGGAGCGCGCTGTTGCTAAAAGTGCCATCCCAAGTTTGATTTCCATCGTGCAACTCAACTAAAAAACGTCCGTATCGATCAAATATTCGAACCCGAGCTGCCCGATCAAAAACCATTCCTTCAACGGTCCAAAAATCGTTAAACGAGTCGCCGTTTGGTGTGAAAAATTTCGGTGCTCGCAGCCAAAGAAACGGAAATCGATGTAATTCGCAGCGCTCTAAATCGCGAACATACAGCGTGTATTCGCCGCCGCGATTTAATGTTAAAGCTGTTTCGTTTACAAAATTCAAGTTATCTAAACTGTATTCAAATGCCGTGGCATTCGGCAAATTTACAGTAACCACATTTTCCGAAAACTGCAAAACAGGCGCATCTGGCACCGGATTTTGAACTACAATAAACCGCTCCGAATACGAACAAGTTGTTGGCAACGTTACAGTTACGCCGTAATCGCCCGCTTCATCAATCCGAATGCTCTGTTGCGTACTTCCGGTACTCCACAAATACGAAGCACCTAAGCTCGCTGTTAAAAGTGTATCGGTTCCGCGGCAAATCGTAACTGTTTGTTCACTATCGGCCGGCGTTGCAATAACCACTACTTGAACGGGAACGCGAACGCTAGAGCAAGCGCCGTTCCAAGCTGCTGCATAAATCGTTCGGTTAGCAATCACGTTATTTAAAACCAAATCGCCTTCTGCTAAAATGGCCGTGCTCGTTTCGCTATCATACCAACGAACCGTTGCTGTTCCGGCTTGCGCTGTTAGTACTGCTGTGCTGCGTTCGCATACCTCAAAAGTGGAAGCCACCGTAATTTGTGGAAGCGCTTCTATGGAAACAGTAACCGGAATACGCGGCAACTGCGTACATTCGTTTTCAAACGGACTCACATAAAACGTGGTTGTTTGCGTGAGTTCTGGAGTAGTAAAACTGCCGCCAACCGCAAGAGGTGTACCGCCTACCGACACATCGAACCAATACGTGTTGGTAACCGACGATTGCAGTGTTACCGTTCCGCTACCGCAACGCGAAGCATTGGCAACCGACGGAAATTGTGGAAGTTCAAGCGTGGTACTCGTAGCAATTTGCAGTGTTGGATCGCCGGGCATGCCACCGTATTCGACAACATAACCCAAAGCACGATACGGACCCGCAGGCTCACCGGCAGGACGCAAATCGTTCCACGAACCGGGCGAACCTACGCCCGGAAAAGTAATGTGTGCATAGTCTTCGTCGTTTACGTTGTTGGGTTCGCCGGAATTCCAAAAGGCAAAATTGGGTGTCGATCCGTTTGACGCGCCAATCCAAAATGTTTGTCCCGCTTCCGGACCTGTTACCCATTTCCAGGTTCCTTCTTCTTCGGCATCGCTACCGCCAATCCAACCGGTTCCTGAAGCTTGTTCGCCAGCCAATTGCGCTTCTTCTAACGAGCCCAAGGTAGCCAAGTAGCCTTGCAAACCAAAATACGTACTGTTTGCTGCTGCATTTCGCGCCGCTGTCCAGTTAATTCCTTCTTGCGGAATGTAACGATAGTAATGTCCAGTTGAAGGCAAGTAATTTGCCTGACCGATTGTGATCGAAAACGTACGCAAGCCCGTGGCATTCAGATTACTGTTGGTATAAACAACTTGGTTAACCGCTTGAATCAGATCAACATACGGCACCGCACCGCCAATACCACTTAACGTTAGTTTTCCTTCCTGCGAACTCCAAGAAGGACTTATATTGGGATGATTTCCGGTGAGCGTTAGCAAATCTTCGCCAGCATTATAATTTGTGGTAACTTGAATGAAAATAGCTTCAATTTCGGCATCGTCTGGGTCGGCAATCGTAAAAGTTTCTACAATTGGTGTTGCAGAATTGCGGCAATGAAATCCTTGACCAGTTGCAGTGAGCACGGGAGCTTGATTTTGTGCCCATAACGACACCGTTGAAAGTAAAATAACAAAAAGTCTAAAAATTCTCATGAGGTCTGTAAAACAGTCGTTTGGCATCTTCGCCACAAGTTGTTTCCCGGAAAGTTAAGAAACAATTTTTGCGATGCGAAAAGTAGTAAATTCAGGCTGTTTGTAGACATCGAAGTTCGAGATTAACAAAATACTTAACGTTTGTTACAATTGTCTGTAAGTTGTTTTTTCGAAGCTGTTCCCGCTATCCGTTGCAAGTCCGCCGCGTGGCAACGGTTTGCACAGCCGTTTTGTGTGGCTTCCGGTGGTCGCCACCAAAACAGCGTGCGCACGCGTTGCCTCGCGTACGGGCTTTCCACTGCTATCGGGGCTAGAAAATCGTTACCTAGATTTCGTTCTTTGCAAAAACAGTAACGAAAATTTGTTTC
>CALRVY020000169.1:0-6271 GCA_943371725.1 Pseudanabaena sp. UWO311
AGACAAAACAGGGAAATAGCGTACAGGCGAGACAGCAAACCAGAACCAACATTTGACATCAAAAATCGCGAAAACGTCTAGATTGACCGACGAAGCAAAAAAAAGTGATTGGAGTCGAAAATTTTATAAAGCGAAAATTTTCAGTGATGCAGCGGTCTTTGCGGCTAAAATCGCAAAAAAGGGTACAGTAACGCTCCGGGGCCTCCAGCCCACCTCCGGTTTAAAAATACAAAATCGATTTTTGGTAAACGAATTTTTCGCGTGTTTAAACGTTTATAAACGTTTAGGTTGGTTATGAACAATTTCCACAAGATTTTGGTAGGTCTAAGATCGTACAAAAGTTACCTTAGCAATTTGTGAAAACGTGACCTATAAATTGCGAAGAAAGTTCGATTCAAACGAAATAGGGATACACGTAAAGCGCTAGTTTTTAGTGATAAATATTTGTTGATAACGATTTTTGGTTAGCGCTGTTGCGTGAGGGACAGCAGCGAAAAACCTTGAAACTTGTTTTCTCAACTGACGGCAGCGGCAATGCGACCTTAGGAGCACTTGTAAGCGCCTGACAGTTGCAAAACAAGTGAACAAGTTTGTAGCGAATGGCCCGACGGCGGCTTAGATTTTTTTCATTAAGAACAGTAAGCCGCCGGCACGCCCATAAAATTATGCTCCTTTAATAATTGCAGCAAAATCGGATGCTTTTAAAGAGGCACCGCCAATTAATCCGCCGTCGACGTCTGGTTTTGCGAAAATTTCCGCCGCATTTTCCGGCTTAACAGATCCGCCGTACAAAATGCGAACGCTATCGGCAACTTGACTTCCGTACTTTTTGCGAACAGTTTCGCGAATAAACTCGTGCATTTCTTGCGCCTGCTCCGGACTAGCCGTTTCGCCCGTTCCAATAGCCCAAACGGGTTCGTAGGCTAAAACAATATTCTCCCAATCAGCAGCTTCGGTGAAAAAAATGCCGTCCAACAACTGTTGTTCAACGATGTTAAAATGATTGTTGCTTTGGCGGTCTTTCAATTCCTCGCCGAAGCAAAAAATAACCGTCATGTCGTGTTTTAAAGCCGTTGCTACTTTGGCTGCAATGATGCTGTCGGTTTCGTTAAAATAAGCACGTCGTTCCGAATGACCTAAAATCACGGTTTTGACACCAATACTTTTGAGCATATCTGCCGAAATTTCGCCTGTAAAAGCGCCGCCCTCAGCTTGGTGCATATTTTGTGCCGCCACATAAATATTGGTAAATTCTAAATGCTCGACTGCAGCAGCTAAATTTACAAACGTAGGTGCTACAACGATTTGCACCTCTTTATCTTGCGGAACTGCAGCGATCAGTTCGTTCAACAAATCTTCCGTTTCTTCAGCATTTTTATGCATTTTCCAGTTTCCGGCAACAATCTTAGTTCTCATGATTTTAGTTTAGTTAGTGTGTTGTTCATTGCTTCAAAATCTTTTTCAATAGCGCGGTACGTGATAATGTTTCCGTTTTTATCGAGTATGATGTATCGCGGAATCCAATCAATGTCTAATGCTGCGCCAAACGCACCTTTCATGCCCTCGGCCGACCAATACTGGCTGCCTTTTAACTCGTGACGTGCGATACCATCGAGCCATTTTTCAAGACTTTTATCGAACGATATAAAAACAAAATTAACATCCGGATGTGCCGTTTGCATTTTCTTTAAATCAGGCATTGCTTTTACACAATCGCTGCACCACGACGCCCAGAATTCGATTACGGTAACTTTTCCTTTGGCTTTATTCAAGACGTCTTGAAAAGCGATGTCGGTATTGTTTTCCGTTTTGAGTTTCATTGGATAGGCTTCTTCTTTGAAGTTTTTTCGTTGTGCATTGCTGCAAGAAACAAAGAGACAAGAGAGCATGAGTAAGGAAAGTACTTTTTTCATTATTTGAATTTTTTATCGGTTTCCGAAATCACTTTTTCGAGCGCTTTCGCGGAAAATTGATTTTCGTTTATCCCATCAAAGAAAATGTATTCGTTGCCGTTCCAGAGGTATTTTATTCCAGGAGTATCGCGACCTTGGCCTAACAATTTCCAAAAGGGAATAATTTCGATGATTTTGTGTGGATATTCAGCTCCTGCGTATTCAAAGAAAGAAGGAATTAAATCGGCTTCTTCGTTCATGAAAACAATTCGAATATCAGGGAAGTCTTTGTTCTTCTTTTTCAAATTCGTTAAATCGCGCGCCGCATCTTTACAATGCTCACAGCCAGGAACAAATAAGCAAAACAGTTTTTTACCGCTGTCGATGTCTCGGAAATACGATGCATAGCCCGATTTTTTTGCTGCGGGAGCTTTTGGTTTTTCGGCAACTGCTACGGTGTCTTTTACTTTAGCAGCTGTTTTGATGGTGTCGGCAGTTACGGGTACACTTTCGGAAGGCAAAACCGGATTATCAACTGTAAGCGTGTCAACCGCTTGATTTTCTTGATTTTCTGCTGCGATTGGCTGAATGGGCGCCAACATAAACAGCGCTAGGACACTCGCTAAAACAATACTGCACAAATACCAAAAGTTATCCTGACGCTCATTTCGTACAGGTGTTATTTTATAGACAACCGCGAGTAAAATGACTGCAACCACATTTTTGATGATGGCTTCGATGGGCGTCATTGGAATTAATTCGCCAAAACAACCACAATTCCCTGCATTTCCGCCACTTCCGAAGGTTTCAATAGAAAGGTGAATGATGAAAACGAGCAGTAATAAAATGGTTGCTGGCAGTACCAAAATACGCAGCAATCGGCGTTGGAGTAGGAGTAAACCTAAACCAAGTTCGATACCAATGAGGATACGTGAAAAGAAAGGTGCTATTTGTTCGGAAAAGCCGAGCGGATACAACTGCTTGACCTCGAATGTGGATATTGCAAAATAGGGTGAAGGGTAGAGTTTTGCAATTGCCGACACGATAAAAAGTGCAGACACCAGAATTCGGATAAAAAAACTGAGATTGTGTTTTGTTGATTCAGTCATAAAATCAATTTTTCAAATGTACATCGATTGTAAGTATGCTTGTGTTAACGCTATGTTATTCGTTGACTTTTGCTAAGATCAGTGCAAATACCGCGTAGTTAATCATGTCTTGGTAATTGGCTTCAATACCTTCGGAAACTAAGGTTTTTCCGGCATTGTCTTCGATTTGCTTCACGCGAAGTAACTTTTGCAAGATTAAATCGGTTAGCGAACTGATACGCATTTCGCGCCAAGCCTCACCGTAATCGTGGTTTTTCGCGAGCATGAGTTCTTTGGTTTCGGCAATTTTTTGATCGTAGTAGCGAATGGCATCCGACGGTTGTAGGTCGGGCTGATCGGCAACTCCTAATTCGCACTGAATTAACGCCATCGCAGCGTAATTGATGATGCCGATGAATTCGCCGTTTGCATCTTCGTCGATTTTACGAACGGTATTTTGCTGCAAACTTCGAATGCGTTGCGCCTTGATATAAATTTGGTCGGTTAACGACGGCAAGCGCAAGATACGCCAAGCGGCTCCGTAATCGGTTAGTTTTTTGGCATACAAATCGCGACAAATGGCGATGATCTTGTCGTACTGCGCAGAGGTTGTGCTCATGAACTTCTTATCTTTGTTCGGAAAGTTTCAAAAGTACACATTTAGCTGCATTTTTTCTACTCGACGTAAATCTATGACAATCAACTGTAAAGGAAAATTAATCGATTTTCAACGTCCGAAAATCATGGGAATTGTGAATCTGACTACCGATTCGTTTTATTCGGGAAGTCGTTTTGCCGATTCGGGCGAAGGCATTTTACTAGAAACGGTAGGAAAAATGCTTGCCGACGGTGCCGATTTTATCGATATCGGTGCGTATTCGACACGTCCGGGTGCCGACGATGTTCCGGTAGAGGTTGAAATGCAACGTGTCGTTGACGCGGTTGCAATTTTATGTCGCGAATTTCCTGAGATACTGATTTCAGTGGATACCTTTCGCGCAGCCGTTGCCGACTCAGCTATTTCGGAAGGCGCAGCACTAATTAACGATGTGACCGCTGGTTTGGGCGACAGCGAAATGTTGGCGGTAATTGCCAAACACCAAGTGCCGTATGTGATGATGCACATGCGTGGAACGCCAAAAACAATGACGCAACTCAACCAGTACGACGATTTGGTTGGAGAAGTACTCACGTATTTTTCGGAGCGAATTGCAGCTGCCCGTGCGTTGGGTATAAACGACTTGATATTAGATCCAGGTTTTGGTTTTGCGAAAAACGTGGATCAGAATTTTATGATGTTGCAACGATTTGCCGATTTTAAAATTGCGGGCTTGCCTTTGTTGGCAGGTATTTCTAGAAAATCGATGATTTATAAAACTCTAGGTACCACTGCCGACCAAGCGTTAAACGGCACCACTTTTTTGCATGGCTTTGCGCTACAAGGCGGTGCGAATATATTGCGAGTGCACGACGTGAAGGAGGCAGCAGAAGCGGTTAGGTTGTTTGAGAGATTACAATTTTAATTGTTTGTCTGGTTTTGCAACAATTTTTCTATGCACGTTTTTGCGCTAAGAATGGTTCGAGAAATCCTGCCACGATCGGCGGCATTTCGTAAATAACTGGAAAATTACTAATTACGATTAATCTTCAAGTCAAGATACTTTAGTACAATAGTTTTCAAGGTAATTTTCAGAAGCTATTCCCGCTTTTCGCTATAGTCCTCAAAAAATCCGGCACGTTCACACGTATTGCCTCGGGCTTCTGGGGTCGCCCGCGCAACACGGTTCACGGAGCCGTCTTTTTCTCCGGGCTGCCGCTGCAATCGGGGCTACGAAAATCGTTACTAACGTTTAGTGGAAAAAACGTATATTCGTAAGAGACAAAAGGCGAAACAAGTGTCAAATTTGACATAGACAGAATGCGCATAAATTTATCGTAGTAATTCGCTGTGATTAAGTAATTTAAGCTTGTTTTTGAAAATTGAGGTTAAGGAAGGAACTTCGCCAATTGTTGAGTTATAGCCAATAATAGAAAACCCACAATGAAAGAAGTAATCCTTTTCATAATGACAATTTTACTTTTGTCTTGTAATTCTGAAAATAATCAGAAAAACGAGACGACTGTTAACGACATTATTAATGTTGAAGTAGAAAATTCAGAAATCATAGCAGACACTTCATTTTTAGACTTCTTTGAGAAATATATGTGGGACAGAGAGTTTCAAAAATCAAGAGTGATTTATCCAATTCAGCTGAATGGAAAAGAAATTAAAAATTCAGAAGAATGGAAATATTTACCATTTTATACTCAAAGTGACTGTATTCCAACATTAGCCTCAGACACACTTAGCATATTTGACAAAAGTGTAAATCTTCAGTCAACAAAAATGTTTATTGTAGATTTCAAAAAGGACATTGCAGGATCATTTTTATTTGAAAAAGTAAATAAGAATTGGTTTTTGAAAAATTCAGATAAAACGACTTTTGCGAATTTGCCAGACCTTGACTTTATTAACTTCTTGACACAGTTTTCAAACGATTCAATTTTTCAAATTAAAAGTATTTCTTTCCCAATAACCGAATCATATGCGGACTCAGAGAACGACTATGAAACAGCAACAAAAACAATTAGACAAGAAGACTGGAAATTTTGGAAATTAACTGACGACATAAATCAACTTTTAATATTATCCAACATTCAAACGGACAATAAGTATAGAAATATTTTTTTTCGAGGTGTTGATAACGGAATTTGGGTAAAATATACATTTCAAAGAATAAACGGAAATTGGAAACTAATTAGACTTGAAGACTACTCAACATAGAAAAATTACTGGCTATAACAACTGTTTTGCCTAATGCTACCTAATTTACTAACTTTAAACGCCTTACAACAATAAACTAAAGGTTAAACTGACAGTGACGGGCTCCAAAACCCAGCACTAGGCAAAGCAGCAATACGTTAGCTGCTATGCTAGGACGACAACACAACAGAAAAATGAGAAACATTTATTACATATTAACATTATTCATTTTAACCAACTGTGGTAACGGACAAAGACAAAATGAAAATGTTGAATTAAAAACAACCGACACGACTGAAACTGACAATAAAGAAATACGCTACACTGACCAACAACTTGAAAACTTTTTAGACAGCATTGGTAGTTTATCACCTTTACTTTTGACAGACAGCGTTGCTTTTGCAGCTGACTCTACTTTTAAAAATCAACTACAAATGAACAAAGTCATTTCACAAAAGGACTTCACTAAATTAAAACAAGCAGTTTTA
>CALRVY020000170.1:0-6170 GCA_943371725.1 Pseudanabaena sp. UWO311
ACAAATGATGGAAACCATGATTACCAGCCTTACGCCTACGCGCGCCGAAGTTAACGACGTAGCAAACTCGGTCATGGACGGCGCCGACGCTGTGATGCTTTCCGGAGAAACGTCAGTAGGTAACTATCCGATTCAGGTAATTGAAAAAATGACGCAAATTATCGAGGCGGTCGAAGATTCTCCACTGATCCAAGTACCGCAAAATACACCGCAGGTACGCACCAAGCGTTTCATCACGAAATCAATTTGCCACCACGCCGCCAGCATGGCAAACGTGATTAAGGCAAAAGCTATTTGTACATTAACAAACAGCGGTTACACGGCGTTCCAAATCTCGGCTTGGCGCCCGCAATCGCATATTTTGGTGTTCACGTCTAACAAACGCATTTTAACGCAACTCAACTTGCTTTGGGGCGTAAAATCAATTTATTACGACAAATTTGTAAGCACCGACGATACCGTAACCGACATCAATCAAATTGCCAGAGATCGCGGTTTTGTTGATAAAGGCGACTTCCTTATCAACCTTGCGGCCATGCCCGTTACAGACAAAGGAATGGTAAATACGTTGCGTGTTTCGGAAATCGTGTAAACGGCAAAATTCAATAAATATAAAATCGGCTTTCTCGGCCGATTTTTTTTGTCCCAATTTTTTATTTGTAGCTAATTTTTTATTTGTAGCTAATCGCGCTATCCGTTACAAGTGTGCTTGCGGCGCCCGTTTCGCTGAGGGCGCAAAAATAGCTTCCGCTGGTCGCTTTTTTTCACCGCAGCTCAAACGGCCGCCGCTTCGCACCCTTTACACTACTATCGCGGCTAGGGCAGTAGTCTTTGAACCTGAGTTCTTTGAGCAGAAGTTCCGAAAAAAAACACACGATGCATCTCGCATGGTGTTCGATGAGTTTAGCTGCGAACCTTTAGTGAAGCAACCTTCCGTTCTAATGCGAATAAAATTCGACGGAGTAAATTGCTTCGAATAGTAAAAGTGACAACGATAGAAACCACTTCAACAAAGTCAAGCAGTATTTCAATAAGCTTTCACTACACTATGATCTAGGATATTTTATCAGTGGCTTATTCCATAAATTGTTAAATCAAACAAAAAAACAGCTGTTTCCGATTGTTAATTTCTGATTTCATTATCAAATATTTAGCAGAAAATTAGCGAAAAATTAATGTTGTGCGTCTGATCTTTGAGAAAAACAAATCATCATGATACGTATTATTAGCTGTGCTTTTTTAGGAGCAGTATTGTTAAGTAGTTGTGCTATTGTGCGTCCGGGCGAGGTGGGTGTTCGCCAAAGACTAGGAACGCTGGCAGACAACGTTACTACGCAAGGACCTGTTTTCTTCAATCCATTTACCAGTAAAATCGTTAAGGCCTCTGTACAAACGAACGATTTGGAACTAAATTTAAGCTTGCCCAGTAAAGAAGGGTTGAGTATTTTAACGCAAGTTTCCATTTTATATCGTTTGGAGCAAGATAAAGTGCCTACCATTATTCGTAATTACGGATTAACATACGAGAATATCATTTCGAACGTGTTTCGCTCTGCCGCAGCCGATGTAAGTTCGAACTTTTTTGCCAAGGACATGCATTCGGGTATGCGTGCAAATATTGAGGCGCAAATCAGTACTAAAATGGCGGAGATTTTAAACAAACAAGGCATCGTAATCGAATCGGTTTTAATGAAAAGTATTCAATTACCTGATGGTTTAGCGAAGTCTGTAGAACGTAAACTCCAAGCAGAGCAAGACGCTATGCGAATGGAATTTGTTTTGCAACAAGAAAAACTTGAAGCGGAAAGAAAAATTATCGAAGCTAAAGGAACTCGTGATTCGCAAAAAATCTTGTCGGAAGGTCTAAACAATGATATTATTCGCTTGCGTTCAATCGAAGCTTTTCAAGAATTATCGAAATCGCCAAACAGCAAAATCATTATCACAGACGGTAAAACGCCGATGCTAATCGATTAAAAAAGCCAAGGTTAAACATTACGCATTTTAAGCAGCCGCTTACTCCACGTGCTTTGAAAAAGTACAAAGAAGTAAGCGGCTGTTTGTGTTTTTGTAGCTAAAACCTCCCAAAAAACAGATGTACTTAAGTGGCTTGACGAACCTCAAAACGTTGGTTATAATACAAAACGTCCGACTAATATGCTTTTTCATCGCCGCGAATGGCATTTACTAAAGTCATGAAAATGATTTTAATGTCGAGCAATAGCGACCAGTTTTCGAGATAAAAAATATCGTATTTCACGCGGTAAATAATGTCTTTTTCATTTTCGACCTCGCCTCTAAAACCATTGGTTTGTGCTAAGCCCGTGATTCCCGGTTTGATGAAATGCCGCACCATAAATTTATCGATTTTCCTAGCGTACATCTCGGTATGGGAAACCATGTGTGGCCGTGGCCCTACAACCGACATTTCGCCCAATAAAACGTTGAAAAACTGTGGTAATTCGTCGATGCTCGACTTTCGTAAAAACTTACCAACTTTAGTTATTCTCGGGTCATTTTTGGTAACTTGTTCTAAATCGGCTATTTCGTTTAGCGTCATCGACCTAAATTTATAGCAATTAAACTCTTTGTAATCTAGGCCGTTACGCTTTTGTTTAAAAAAGACAGGTCCTTTTGACTCCAGTTTTATAATTAACGCCAGCAAGGGAGTTAACCACGATAAAACGCCTATAATGATGATGCAGCTAAACAGAATGTCGAAAATGCGTTTCGCTGTTCGGTTGATTGGGTCGTCTAACGGAACATCTCGCAATGAAATCACAGGAATGTACCCATAGTAATCCAGTTTCGTGTTGCTTCCCAGAACGTTGCGCTCGTCTGGAAGAAATTTTAAAATCTTAAGATTGTTGTCTGCGAAATCGATAAAAGTTTCAACTTGTGTAGGCGACAAGTCGGTAAGCGCGCAATATATCTCATCAATCTTATTGCCTTGAACAAACTTTAAACACTCTTCAATCTGCGTTTTTTTATCGCTCTCTAAGCTGAAGATGCGAATCAACTCGTACCCATAATCCGGATTTTCGTTGAAAAAATCGGCTAGTGCTTGTACATTTTTTACCTGCCCAACCAAAACCACATTTCGAAAGTTACCTCCGTAAATAGCACGATATCTTCGGAGCGAGTAATAAATCAACAACTTAATAGTAGCCACAATTATTCCAGCGGCCGATGTGTATACGATCACTTCTTTGGCACCGATGTCTTTCGAATAAATTCCAGCGAAAGCAAAACAAACCAAGGTAAATAAAAAGACTTGTCGAGCTAATTTATTGACTATAGTTACGACTTTTGTGAAACGGTATACTTCGTAAAAATCAATGTTAAGTGCAATGATTATCCAGCTTAGGGAAATAAAAACTGAGAAATAAAAACTTGCCAAATCGTTTCCAAAAATGCAAAAAGAAAGAACGTTAATAACAAGCAAATCCAGCAAATACGTTGCTGGTCGAATATAAACAGAATAGCGTCCTGTTTTTGCTCGCATGATTAGTTATTGTAGTTAGAGAAGTCTTTATGATCTTCTTTAAGCAAGTCTGTTTTTTCTAAGCTTTTAAAATACGCGTAAGTTCGTTTCATACCTTCTTCGCGGCTCACTTTGGGTTCCCAACCTAGAATACTCTTGGCTCTAGTGATATCGGGCTGCCGCTGCATCGGATCGTTTTCAGGAAGCGGTTTGAAGACAATTTTTTGCTTTGTTCCAGTAAGTTTTATAATCTCCTCAGCGAAATCTAAAATTGTGATCTCGTCGGGGTTTCCAATATTTACGGGCAATTCATAATTCGAGTGCAACAATCGGAAAATACCTTCAACCTGATCGTCAACGTAACAAAACGATCGCGTTTGCATGCCGTCCCCGAAAATAGTTAAGTCTTCTCCCCGTAAGGCCTGACCAATAAAAGCTGGAATTACACGGCCGTCGTTTAGTCGCATTCGAGGACCGTAGGTGTTAAAAATGCGCACAATTCTAGTTTCTAAGCCGTGAAAACGGTGATACGCCATTGTTATTGATTCTTGGAAACGTTTGGCTTCGTCGTAAACGCCACGCGGCCCAATAGTGTTCACGTTACCGTAATAATCTTCGGTTTGTGGATGCACCAGTGGATCTCCATATACTTCCGAAGTAGAAGCAATTAAAATCCGTGCTTTTTTAACGCGCGCTAATCCTAACAAATTATGTGTTCCAAGCGAGCCAACTTTAAGGGTTTGAATCGGGATTTTTAAATAATCGATAGGGCTTGCAGGCGATGCAAAATGGAGTATGTAATCCAATTCGCCTGGCACAAATACGAATTTACTAACGTCGTGATGGTGAAACTCGAAGTTTTGGTGTTTAAATAAATGCTCAATGTTTCGGAGATCGCCTGTAATGAGGTTGTCCATGCCGATTACGTGGTAACCTTCGGCGATAAAACGATCAGCTAAATGCGAACCCAAAAAGCCCGCTGCTCCCGTAATCAGAATTTTTTTCATGTAGTTTTTTCAATAGTTGTTTTGCTCGCAGGCACTGCATTATTGAATAAACAGTAAAGCACTGTAAAGAAAATAAGTCCGCGCTGTCGGCAAAAAAACGATTCGGTCAAAAATAAGACTATAACAGACACTGCGAAAACAATATGTAAGAAATCTGCCCTTTTAATAGCATTTCTCAAGTTAAGTCCGAGCATGGCCAGCAATAAAACAAAGCCGAAGAGGCCAAGCTCTGCAAATGTTTGTACGTATTGATTGTGGAAGTTAAACTCCGCATAGCCATTATACAGTCCGTGTTCCCGTGCTTTTGCAACGATTTTACTTTGGGACGCCTCTAGTCCGTAACCGGTGAATAAAATATTATCTTCTGCAAGCATTTCGCCAAAAATACGCGTTTGATACACCCGCAACGCCGTACCTGGAAAAAAGTGGTTCTGTTCGAACTTTTCCATGTTCCAAGCTTGGCTCAAAGAAATGTTGTACACCTTTCCCGACTCGGTACCGATACTTGTATTTAGCGTATTATCTACAAAAGCTGTTTCGTATTCCAATAAAAAACGCTCTCTTATATTCTTTACAAATACTAAAGAAAAAACGAGAAAAAGTATTAACGATGCTAAGGTTAAATACCGAATGCTTTTCGGAACCTTAGAGAAAAAAGAATAATAAACCACCACCAAAACAGCATCGATAAAAATGACACTTTTTGACGATAGAAGTAGTACAAAGACGCCTAAAAGTCCTAAAGCGGCTTTCTCAATGGGCTTTTTCTGCGGAAGCGAAATAAAATAAAATAAGGCGAAGGATGCAAAAACCGACATATAAATGGCGTTTCGCTCTAGCGTTACCAAACTGTGGTAGAAAAATTCGGATGCATTTCCAGTTTCAATAAATCGAAAAAAGGCTAGCGCGATAAAAAAGGCGGCATAACCTGCAAAGCTAAATGCATACATTTTAAAAACAAAACGCAGCCTTTGGTTGCTGTAGGCTGGTATTGATGCAAATGCTACGGGAAGAATTAAAAACACTAAGTCTTTTCGCAATCCGCTGAGTGTTTCAGCACTGTCAATAGACCAAAAGGACGAAACAGCCATTAAAAAGTAGAAAGCAACAGGTAGCACTAAAGCGAGCGGAAATCTAAAATTAGATCTTGTGAACGACAATAAACACAACAATGCTAATAAAATGGTAGCTACGGTGCTATAGCCAAATTTTAGTGGTATGGTTATTAATACAACAGCCGCCAGAAACAAGGGTGTTTCTGCGTCAGTTTTTAGATTGCTGATTTTCAGCCAGGCTAGTTGTAAATAATTGTAGATAAGCGTCATTAATCTTTTTCCACGAAAAATCAGTTGCAATTGCGCTAAAATTTTCAGAAACGAAGCGCAAGTTATCACTTTTTTGTTTCTGAGAAACTAAAACCGCTACATCTTCAGCAGTGGAAAAATAATCGGCATTATTCTTCAAAATCGCCTTATTGAATATGTTGTTATGGGCTACAATGTAAGCCTGTGAAGCCATGGCTTCTAGCAAGGAAGGATTTGTGCCGCCAACAGAATGTCCGTGAAAGTAGATGTTTGAATAATAGCGCAGGTTATTAAGTTTCTCTAAATCATAAACGGAACCTACAAAAACAATATTGTGTGTGTTGCCAAATTTATGTTTCAAATAATTACCAAAAG
>CALRVY020000171.1:0-6062 GCA_943371725.1 Pseudanabaena sp. UWO311
TCATATTTTCGGTACTTCTTTGCCTCCCAACGATACAGAAATTGCTTGATACGATTGGTTTCGGAATTCGCTAAACCGTTGTAATAAACCGACTCTAAATTATGCAAACGCAAATAGAGCTTACGATCGCGAAAAGCCGGAAGCGTGGCAAAAAAGCTGCTTTGCAAACCTT
Organism: Pseudanabaena sp. UWO311; assembly: GCA_943371725.1. Classification (GTDB taxonomy): domain Bacteria; phylum Bacteroidota; class Bacteroidia; order Flavobacteriales; family Flavobacteriaceae; genus Flavobacterium. Next base: position 173 of record CALRVY020000171.1, read on the forward strand.
CAATTAAAATCGGCGCGTCGGAGGCCAAAAGCTCGTTTGCCAAATTCGAATGAAAACGACTCACCACCGATATCGGATATTGCGAAAACAACTGCCCGAATTTACGCTCTTTCGGGTACAGGTGAACGGCCTTACACAACGCTTGTAATTCGGGTTTTATTTCGGTGCGATCGGTAACGAAACAATGCAAGGTAATTTCGACTCCAAGGGCATGCAGCGCTTGAATTCGATAGAAAACATCGATTACACCACCATAATTAGCGGGAAACGGATTCTCAAAGCAAACTATCTGAAGTTTTTTCGCATCTTGCATGCCGACAAATGTATCATTTTCAAATCGCTTTTTATGCCATTCTTTTCGGTAATCATGCCGCTTTACAACAAAGAAGCTTTTGTGCTTGAAGCTGTGAACAGCGTTTTGCAACAAACGTTCGCCGACTTCGAGTTGCTGATTGTTGACGACGCATCGACCGACAAAAGTTTGGAAATTGCAATGAAAATCAACGATAAGCGACTGAAAATCATACGCAATTCTCAAAATTTAAATCTACCAAAAACACGCAACGTAGGAATTGCTGTCGCGAGCGGAACCCTACTTGCTTTTCTAGATTCCGACGATAAATGGGAACCGAACTTTTTAGCGGAAATTTTCCGGATGAGCGAAACGTTTCCCGACCAAGCCGTTTATGCTACCTCCTATTTCAAATGGTTTTCTGATTCGTTTCGCACACCGAACGCTGCTTTGAATCGGGAAGCTCGAACGCAAATCATTACCAATTTTTTTGAAAAAGCCATTGGAGAATCGCCGTATTGCAGCTCGAGTTTGGCGATTCGAAAGAACGTATTGCAAGCGCTTGGTGGTTATAACGAAGCGGTAACTTTTGGCGAAGACATTGATTTGTGCATTCGTTTGCACGCGAATCATCCGCTGGTTTTCAACCCGAAACCGTTGGCTTGGTATCGTCAGAATGAAATCGGACAAATGACCATGAGCAGCATTAGTACTAAAGTTCACACGCCTTTTAGCGACTACGAAAAAGATTTTGGAAACGTTCTAGGATTAAAAAAGTATCTGAATTTTCATCGTTACGCCTTACTAATGGCGGCCATACGCGAAAAAAACGACCTTGTTGCCAACAAATACCAACTTGAAATCGATTTGCGTGACTTAGATTTAAAACGAAAGCTGCTTTGTGTTCTGTCGCGTACGCTCGTTCGTTGGGCGCTGCGTTTTCAAGAATTACGAAATCGAGGCTAAAAAATCATCGTAATCGCGGATGTAATCGTCTTCTGAAAATTCTTCGGAAGCTAAAACCAAACATACGGCTCCTGATGAGAAATTTTCGAGTTCACGCCAAATTTTTGTGGTGATGAGCAATCCGCGGTCGGGTTTATTCAAGGTTATAGTTTGTCGGCGCGTACCATCGTCGAGCACTACATCAAAACTACCAGAAATGGCTATGAGCACTTGTTGCAGATTCAAATGCGCATGTCCGCCGCGCTTTGCCGAACTCGGGATATCGTATAAATAATACACGCGTTTAACGGCAAACGGCAGCGTATCTTTTTCAATTACTGCGATGTTACCCAGCGCGTTTTCAATTTTGGGAAGTTCTAGCTGTTTGATGTTCATAAGAAATAAACTGGTCGTAAATTTAGACAAATACCGAATCAAATTCGAAATTGTTGCCGATTCGGAGCGATTTTACACGGTATAATCTTTACCTAACGGCTCATTTCGGGAAATCGCGTATTTGTAGTGGCGAGTTTCGTATTTTAGGCGTCGAATTTTCGGAAAACAACTTATTAATCACTGTGACTATAGCCGAACCACTTGTTAGCGTAATTTGTCTGTGTTACAATCACGAAAAGTTTGTGCGCGAAGCACTTTTGTCGGTTTTAAAGCAAACGTACACTTCCGTGGAAATACTTGTAGTAAACGATGCCAGTTCCGACGGTTCGCAGCAAATCATCGAAAAACTGCAGCTTGAATATCCGCAGATTAAAATCATTTACAACAAGCAAAATCTCGGAATAACCGCTTCGTTTAATAAAGCGTTTGCCGTTTCTAAAGGAAAATATATTCTTGATTTTGCCACAGACGATGTGTTGCTTCCTAACGCCCTTTCCGTATTAGTTGCTGAGGCAAAAAAGCACGAAGCTGCGATTGTTTACGCTAATTCCGAACGTATTTCAGAATCGAGCGCGCATCTGGGTTATTTCTTTGCTGTCGACGAAAATAAACGCAGTCTACAAAAAATACCGCGCGGTTTGATTTACGAAACGATTGTAAATTCAGGCGAAATTGTAAACCCGGTTGCTTTGTTGGTTTCGAGAAATATCCACGTGGAATTGGGCGGTTACAACGACAGTTTAGCTTACGAAGATCTCGACTTTTGGTTACGTGCTTCACGCGAATATCCGTTTTTTTATATCGACCAAACGTTGTCGCGGAAACGTTATTTGGAAAACTCGTTGGGTTATGCGTATAAGGAAAAATCGGTTTTGGGCCGACGCATAAACGCCTCGACTTTTAAAACCTTATGGATGGCTTTCACGCAGTTAAATCGAAGCAAATCCGAACATCGCGCCTTGCTCAAGCGCGTGCATTATGAAATGGGCGTGGTGTTTCGAAATAGAAATCTGCGTTTGTGGATTCCCTATGTATTTTTCAAAATAGCGATTCATCTTAAAATTCTGATTTCGAGATGATAAAGATTGATGTACGAAATCCAGATACCATTTGGAAAGCCGTTCTCTTGCTGCTGATTTTGGCGCGCTTCGCTTTTGTTGGCAAAGGATTTTTCTCTTTTCCCGACGAATGGCGCTTTACCGAATCGGTCGAAGCTGTAAAAGCGCTCGTTTCCTTTGACACGTCCGACTTTTGGCAACACATCTTTAAAACGCAAGGTCGACCTGCCGATGCCCTTTTAAAACTCATTCCGGCAGCAGTAATTTACTGCACACATCATTTTTTTGGTACGCTGCTGTACAGTGAATTCGCGGCTTCCGTGATGTTTCTGTTCAACTTCAGCATCTATTTGCTACTGCTGCGCACATATTTTAACTTGTTTAAAATCTTGCTCAACAACGAAAATTTGGCTTGGTTTGGAATTGTTTTATACTCGTGTCTGACCTTATCGTTTATTTCGTTGCGACACAGCGATCCGTACGACAGTTCACAGTTGTTTTTCGCGATGGTTTTACTTCGCATTTGCCAAGCAAAGTTCACTGCAAAAGCGTCTTTTATATGTGGACTTTTGGCCTTTTTTGCCTACCTAATTTATCCTGGCAATGTATTGTTATATGCTATTATCGCAACATTTTTCGGATTTTCGGTATACTGGAAACAAGGTTTTAAAGTGGCTTTTACGCAATTGGTTTTCTACGGTTTAGGAAGCGCTTTTTTGCTTTTATTAACCGAACTGGCTTCAAGACACAGCGGTATGTCGTTTCTACGAGAATCGCTTTGGTTATCCACATCGATACTTCAAGGGAGTTTTTCCGAAGCTTACACCTTCATTTTCAAGTACTTTTTCGAAGTCGAATCGGTTTTGGGAATTGCGTTACTTATTGGTTTCTTCTGCGGAAGCACTGTACTGTTAATCAAACAAATACCTATCTTCCATAAAGAAAAAATACTTGCGTTCTTGCTCATTTCAGTTACGTTCTTTCTCTTCTACGCAAGTGCTAGCTATTTTCTTGAAAAAGTGGTTTGGTACGGTCGGTTACTTAAACAATTTGTTCCAATCATAATTGTTGTAGCGCTCGTTCCCATGAGCTTACTCTCCAAAAAATGGCAGAATAGTTCGGTGCTTATCTCTACTGCTGTTGCCCTTATTTCTTTTGCACTTTCGTGGAAGGAATATCGTACCGTTACCTATCCGCGCGACGTACTTTTTGCACAATTGGAAAGTCATGGCAAAAAGGCAATTCGAACCACAACCGAATTCAAAAACTTCATTCCTTTCTACACACGAAAAACGGAGGAGTCTGCTCAATTTACTTTGGTCAATTTTGGAATTGTTTTTCCGTATCGAAAACGAACTGATTTTCGCAGTTATGCACCAAAAAACGATGAAACTTTGATGTTCGATGCTCCGGATTGCAGTTCTTTTAAGGCGTATCAATTTGAAGGTTACAATGTGGAAGAGCGCGCAAACATTGACAAACAAACGCCTCGATTAAAGATTTATCGCTTGAATTTGGAAGCGAAAAAAGCCACTGCCAAATAAACACTATTGGAAAGTACATAAATCCACGCTACGGCAGTCGTTGCACTTTCGTGGAAGAGATAAAAGCCCAGCAAAAGTGTGGCGTACGAAACGAATTCGCAAAGAATGAACAACTTCCATTGATGCTGCGCCAGGAGAACAAAGCCAAAGAAAACAGCTACGGCGCGAATAACATCACCAAGAAGTTGAATAGGAAATAAGGATTGTGCCGCGAGATAGTTGGCCGAATACAGTGCCGGCACCAAAAATCTGCTCGATAAAGCTAAGATTAGTGCACCAACGAAGAACGGGAAGAAACCGATTTTTAAAAACCGAATAAAAACTGCATTTGTAGATTTTAAAGCAATCGATTCGGAAATTTTTGGAAAGAAATACAAACTCACAAATCCGATAAAAACTAAGGCAACTTGCGACGATAATCGGTAGGCAGCTTCCCAATTAGCGGCAAAATCGGTTCCTGAAGTTGACACCAATTGATTTCGAATGTAAACAAAAGAAACTGCTGGTAAAACGGTTGATACTACACCCGTAATTCCGAACTGAAGTAATTTCAAGGCTGTTGCCGAATGAAAGCGAAAATTCACTTCTAAGAATAAGCGATTGGCATTAAAGACAGTGAGCAGAAATTGCAAAACAATAGCGCCAATTGTTGCATACAACGCATACTCTAAGTCATAATAAATAAGCGCTGCTGCAATGCAAAGCGTACTAATTACGGTTACGTACACATTCAGCATCAACACTTTCGAATAGAGCTGTAAACCGTTGTAAATATTGATTATAGCAAGCGAAATTCCGTTGAGCGGAAGCAGTAACGCCAGCAGAACCACTAAGGTCGATCCGTTGGAATAGCTTCCAAAAAACCAGGTAGCCAAAGTTGCGTGAAAAATCATAACAAAAACGGTAAGCACTAAACTCACAACAACAATCGAACTAAAAATAGTACCGAATAAAAATTTCGAATGTTCGTTTTTGGGCGTTGAAGCGGTAAGTGTAACAATTCCGGATTGCATGCCGCCGGTTGACGCTACTTCGGCTAACGAAAGTACATTACGCAAGTTTCCAAAAACCAACAAACCTTGCGGTCCGGCAAAAACCGCCACCAATTTATTGAGAAGCACCGACGAAATGAAACGCACGCCAATAAAAAGCAAATGCAAAAAGCCAACTTTAAATATACCCTGACCTTTAGTATTCATATCGGTTTATTGAATCGATGATTTGAGAAACTTCTTCCTTGCTCAAAAGTTGGTGCAAAGGAATGGAAACCACTTCACGATGTATGCGTTCGGTAATAGGTAAATTGCAATGCACAAACTCGGGCATCGCTTTTTGTCGATGTGGCGCAATTGGATAATGAATCAAGGATCCTATGCCGTTCGTCTTCAAATAGTTTATGAAATGCTCGCGATTTTCAACCCGAACTACAAACAAATGCCACACGTTATTGGTTGAAGATCGTAAAGGTAAAATCAGATTTGAATTCGAAATTTCGTTCAAAAACCGATCGGCAATAGCCCGTCTTTGCTGATTATCGGCATCTAATCGGCGTAATTTCACACGTAAAAAGGCGGCTTGAATTTCGTCTAAACGCGAGTTAAAACCGTTTATTTCGCAGCTGTATTTTTGCTCCGATCCGTAATTACGCAATTTCC